>JACPQR010000132.1 GCA_016190375.1 Deltaproteobacteria bacterium | reverse complement strand
GCGCAGGGGTGGGGCAAACGACACGCCGCGCCCCCCGGGGGACGGCAGAAAGGATCCAGCGATGAGCTCGTTCGAGGCACTCGAAGTCGCCATGCAGCTCGTGGGGGCTATGGCGCCCATCATCGAGAAGGTGGAGAAGCGCGACAGCGGGATGGCGAAGCAGATGAGGGACGCGACCACCTCGATTCCGTCGAACCTGAGCGAAGGGGCCCGGAGACGAGGCAAGGATCGCACCTACTTGTTCTCCGTGGCCGCGGGTAGCGCTGGCGAGGTGAAGACGCAGGTGAGGGTCGCGAAGGCGTGGCGCTACATCGACGATGCGGCGTTCGGCGGCGTGGCCGAGTGGCTGGACCGCACCTGTGCGATCACATGGCGGCTGGTCAATCCGAGGCGCTGAAGGACGAACAACGAGCACCGAGCTCGGGCAGCTCACTCGAGCTCGGTGCATGTCTCGATGAGCTACTTCCGCGTCGAGCCCGGGAGCACCACGGACCGCCCGACGCGTCCCCCATGGCGCGGCCTCGAAGCCACCTGTCAAGGATGTCCTTGGGCAATCGTGCAACGGAGTAAGCCATGTCTCTGAGCTGATCCGTAAAGGATGTCCCCAATCCGGACCGACCTCTCGAGTTGAAGAGCGAGCTTGACGGCCGAGCCAAGATGGATTACTGCCATATTCATATGAGTCGCCGCCCCGACACCCATCCACGACGACGTCCCGTGCAGCTCGAGCTGCCCGCCCCGAAGAAACGAGGGGGCGCCCGAGAGGGGGCTGGCCGTCCGAAGACGGGCCGCGCCGGTGTTCTGCACTGCCGGCGGCCAAGTCTTGCCACTCGGTTCCCGGTCCACGTGACGCTCAAGGCGCGGCAAGATGCCCCTCGTCTCCGTCAGAAGCGATCCGGGGCCGCCCTGCGCGCCGCGATGGCGGCCGGTTGCGACAAACAGACCTTCCGCCTCTGCCACTTCAGCATCCAGCCGGGCCACGTGCACCTCATCTGCGAGGCCAAGGACACCGTGACCCTGTCGCGCGGAGTCCAGGGGCTGGTGATCCGCCTGGCCCGAGCTCTCAACCGCGAGTGGGACAGGCGCGGCCCCGTCTGGGCCGACCGCTACCACGCCCGAATCCTGAAGACGCCGTTGCAGACCCGGTATTGCATCGTGTACGTCCTGGGGAACTTCCGTCACCACGGCGGAGAGAACACATCGCCGATGTGCATCGACGCGCTGTCGTCTTGCTACTGGTTCAGTGGCTATCGTGAGCGCGACGAGTGCGAGAATCTCGTAGCCCCTGAAGGTCCTCGTCCGGTTGCCGATCCCCGTACGTGGCTTTTATCGACGGGCTGGATCCGGGCCGGAGGGCTCATCTCAATGGCCGAACGGCCGCGGTCCTGAGGTCACGCGGTGCGCGTCTGCGGCGCGGACGGCCCGCAGCGTGACGAACGAGCGGAGCGCATCACAGAGAAGCCAGGCAGGTCAAACCTCGTCTGCCTCGCGCCCTCGGGGCCCCGGGCCGCCGCCGATCCGAACATCGCGAGACCCCACGGCAACTCGCGCTCTGCGCGACCGCGGGCGTCTCGGGTGCGTCGCCGCCTGTGCGCGGTCGCTTGCCGGAGAAACGGCCGTCTCTCCACGCCGAGCCGGTTTGCGCGGGCCCCGCTGCTGACGGGGCCAGGCCACCTCCCCTGTTCTGTTCCCGGTGGTCGATTGCCCGCGCACTGCGCTCCTCGCGATCCTGGTGCTTGGCGAGGCAGCTTGCTCCGCGCTCGGCTTCTTTGCGCAGCCAAGTGAGTGCGATACCGCGACGTGCGGGCACCGCGGTGCCGCCGCTTCCCCTGATGGCGCGATGCTAGGCGGCCGGCTGCCGCACGACAATCACCTTTGCCGACGACGCAGGAGCGCGCAGCAGACGGCCCCCGAGCAGCCCCTCGCCGCCGGGAGGAGCACCTCGATGAAGGCGTCTCTGTCGCGGACCTGCGGTCCGACAAGTACCTTCGTGGGTGCCGCACCCAGCACCAGCTTGTTGAAGTCCTTCAGCGACTCGGAACTGTCCCTCGCGAATTCGGACTCGACCTGCCACAGCGGCTCGGCCACGTACAAGAGGTCCTTTCCCAGCGCCGCTGATCGGACTCGGTCGACTCGGCAGACGCACACGTCGTAGAGCAGCTCGTTGATGCCGAAGTCCTCCCTATTCGTGCCATCGCCCCTCGTGAAGACCCGGATGTTGTCCTGTCCGGCGAAGCTCTCGCGGAGCAACTTGCCTAGCGCGCTGACCCACGCTTTGGACCCGGCTGAATGGAGCTCTCCCAGAGAACCAGCGTGCCGCTGAACCCGATGCCGACCATGGCCCACTTCGCGCTCAGATCTTCTCCGAAATCATTGGTCTCATCCTCGCCCGGCAGAAGGACAGCGCCGAGGTTCGAACCAGGCCAGGGGACGGCTGACCGGTAGACGGCCCTCACCCATCCATGCGAGCCCAGCGGTCCTGCGAGGATGACCATGACCTGCGAGGACCTCGAGAACGCGTTCCACTTCGCGCTTCGCCAGTCCGGCCTGCCGGTCATCGGTTTCGAGACGGAGACGCTCGACCTGCGCTCGATGTCTCGCACGTTCCGTGTGCGCGTCGAGCCCTCGCAGACGATGAGGACGTCTGGCTTCAAGGTCGCGACCCGAGCAGCCTTCTTCCGAAACCCTCCGACTCGGCAATTCCACGTCACGAACCTCATGGGCGAAGCCTACACCTGCACCAACGCGCGGCGAAGAGTCAGCCTCACGTGATCTCGGCGAGCTGACAGGGCTCATTCGTCCCTCGCGTTCGGCTCCGAGAACGGTTGCTCGGCTGGGTGGTCTGCTCCTCGTGACTCGTGTTCGAGCCAGTGGCCTCGGCCTGACGTGGGACGGGTGGCTCGCGGAGTACGCGCAATGAGCTGGGGCAGGGGGCGCCTTCAACCCCCGCACTCGAGGTAAGCGTCGCAGTCGGCGATGCCGATCGCTTCCTGCCGGCACGAGTAGAACTCGTCTGACTGGCCTCCGGCGGCGCAGAACGTGACGCAGGGCTCGACCTCGCCTTCGGTGATCAGCCCGCAGGGGTCGAGCTCGAAGGCGCATGCCTCGTCGCAGTAGCCCTCGGGCGGCTCGTTGAGGTCTCCGAAGCAGGCGTCGGCCGCCTCGCACTCCTCGGCGCGCTCGACGCACGGCGCGAAGCCGAACTGGACGTTGTCGGCGCACTCGGTCTCGCAGACCGCGATCTCGTCCGGACCCCAGTCGTGGCATTCGGCGCGAAGGGCGCAGACGTCCTCGCATTGCTCCTCCGTCGGCCCGATGTCGCGGAAGCAGCCTGCCAGGTCCAGGCAGGTCGCATCGAGGGCATCGAGGACGCACTCGACCAGCTCGGGTGGGGCGACGGGCCCGCATCCGGCGACGCACTCGTCGACCGTCTGCTCGCCCAGGAACTCGCACTCGTCGGCCCGCACGCAGAGATCCTCGCAAAAGCCCTCCGGCAAGGGCTCGAAGAAACACTCGACCGCGGCCCGGCAATCGGCCGCGTCGATCGTGGGCTCGAGGCAATCGGCGACCGCGTTGGGCGGGGGCTCGCTCGTGCACCTGTCGAGGCACTCCTCTTCGGTCGAGAACTCGCACTCGGCGGCGAAGGCGCACCACGGATCGCAGAAGTCGCCGTCGGTGGGCTCGAAGCAGAGCCGCCAGGTCGCGCAGTCGTCGTTCCTGGCGGCGTCGGCGAGGCACGCGGCCAGCGACAGCGGCACTTCTCCGCTGTCGCACCGCTCCAGGCACTCCTCGACGTGGTTCGCCAGGCCTCCGCAGTCGGTCGCGAACTCGCAGCCCACGCGGCAGTCCTCGTCGGCATCACCGTCGGCATCGCCGTCTGCGTCCGTGTCGCCGTCGCCGTCTGCATCCGAGTCGCCGTCGCCGTCTGCATCCGAGTCGCCGTCGCCGTCGGCGTCGGCGTCGCCGTCGCCGTCGCCGCCACCTCCGTCGATCCCCCCATCGACCCCGAGAGCCGGGGAGCTGCTCGAGCATCCGAGAACGGTGGCAAGGGCGACTGTGAGGATAAGGCGCTGGACCATGAGTGGAATCTTACCCCCAACGCCTGCTACGGTCTCGGGCGTGGAGCATCCCGTCACTCTCTCCGAGCTGCCCCCTGCGGTGGTGACGGCGGTCGGGCCGAGCGCCGCGGGTCCGGCGAAGATGATGGCGGCGCGTGGTCTGGCGCCGCTCGGCCCGGCAGACCTCGTCGCGGCGCTGTACCTGCTGTCCTTCGACGCTGACGCGAAGCTCCAGGCGGCGGCCACGGGATCGCTGGGCAAGCTGCCCGAGAAGATCCTCCTCCCCGCGCTCGATGCCGTGGCCGTGCCGCACGTGCTCGACTTCGTCGCGACCCGGCTGTCGGGGAACGAGGGCGCGGTCGAGCGCATCGTCCTCAACCCGCGCACGGCCGACGAGACGCTCCAGCGGATCGCATCCTCGGCCGGCGAGCGGATCACCGAGCTGATCGCGACCAACGAAGCGCGCCTCCTCCAGGTACCCGCGATCATCGAGGCCCTTTACCTCAACAAGAGCACCCGGATGAGCACGGCGACGCGGCTCGTCGAGCTGGCCGCGCGCAACGGCGTCGTGCTCTCTGGAATCGACGCCTACAAGGAGATCGCCGCCGGGGTCGGACAGGAGTTGATCCCGGAGCCCTCGGGGGAGCCGCTGCCCTCGGACCTAGACTTCGCCCAGGCTCAGGCCGACGGCGCGGACGATGTGGACGTCATCAGGTCAAAGGAAGGCGAGGAAGAGGGCGACGAGGAGGTCGCTGCGAAGTACGTGCCCCTGCACTACAAGCTGCAGCATATGTCGATCTCGGAGAAGATCCGGATGGCCCAGATTGGAACTGCTGCGCATCGGGCGCTCCTGGTCCGCGATCCCAACCGGCTGGTTCACATGTCCGTGATCAGGAGCCCGAGCCTCAACGAGCGCGAGGTGGAGGGGTTCGTCAAGAACCGCGGGACGCCCGAGGAGGTGATCCGGTTCGTGACCACCAGGCGCGAGTGGCTTCGGCCCTACTCGATCAAGCACGCCCTCGTCGCCAACCCCAAGACCCCGATCCAGGCCGCGCTCCACCTGCTCGTGCACCTCCGGATCGGGGATCTCAAGGGCCTCGCGCGGAGCAAGAACGTCGCGGCACCCGTCGCGCAGGGAGCTCGGGAGCTGATCAAGAAGAAGTCGGGCGGGGGAGGGTAGTAGACCTACGACGCCCGCAGGTACTTGCGGCGCTCCGGGAGGCGGACGGGGGGCTCACCGTGGAGCGGCGCGGGCTCCGTGTCATCACAGAACACGATGGCGCAACGGGTGAGGTTGGAGACACTGAGCCGCTGGCATAGCTCGCTCAGATCCTCGTCCAGGTCGACGACCTCCGCCTCGACCGGCTCGGGGCTCTGGTCGTCGTAGCGACACTTGTCCAGCGCCAGCCAATGTTTCTTGAACTGCGGATTCCCCCGGATTTCATCCCAGGTCATCTTGCGTATCCTACCTTTTCCCACACCCCCCGATTGGCCTATCAGTACTGCTCCAAAGCCAAAGCGTCAAGGTAGGCCCCGGAGAAGGGGACCTGCGAGACTCGTTCCAGGCTTTTTTCCCTTTTGTGAAGCCAAGGTCAAGAAATCGGCGAGGACGGATGACGCCAGCGCCTATGAGGCCGAAGAACCGCGCCTCGTGGCGGATTCCGGAAGCATCTTCGTGACATCCACGCCCGTGGCGGCGCGGATTTGCTCCACGGCTATGGCGAGCTGCGCCGCCAGCGATGTTCCGCCGTTCGTCTGCCCGGTGACGGTGATCTTGTCGATCTTCGGCTGCTGGATGGTCGACACGACCTTGGTGATGAGGCTCTCGAGCTTCTGGAAGAGAAACACGTCCCGAGCATTGGGCCCCGCCTTCTTCCAGGTGTCGCTGACCGCGCGGAGCGCCTCCGCCGTGGCCCGGCCTTCTTCCTGGATCTTCGCGGCGTCCGCCTTGGCCTTCTCCTCGGCGGCCCTGCGCTTGGCCTCCGCGGGCTGGATCACGTCCGCCTCCAGCCTCCGGCGTACCTGCTCGATACGGGCCTTCTGCATCTCGAGCTCGCCCGTCGCCTGGGCGACCCTGGCCCTGACCTCGCCCTGGGCGTCGGCCACCCTCGCCGTGACCTTCGTCTGGGCATCGGCGATCCTCTTGCCGGTCATCACCTCGAGCTTCTTGACCTCCGCGTTGATCTGCGCGAGCGAGACCGTCTCGAGGTTGCGGGCGCGCGTCTCGGCCGCGTCGGCCTTCGCTCTCGCCTCGGCGATCCTGGCGTCCTTGCGCACCTCGGCTCCGCGCATCCGGCCGATGCTCGCCAGGTAGCCGACCTCGTCGGAGATGTTCTGGATGGTCAGCGTGTCCAGGACGAGGCCGAGCTTGGACAGGTCGTGCTCCGCCTGCTCGAGCAAGCTCTTCTCGAAGCTGATCTTGTCCTCGTTGACCTGCTCGGGCGTGAGCGTCGCGAGGACGCCGCGGAGGTTGCCCTCCAGGGTCTCCTTGGCGATCTTCCCGATCTCCGCGCGGCTGCGCGCGAGGAAGCGCTCGAGCGCGTTGTTCAGGAGCGGCTCCTCGCCGGCGATCTTGATGTTGGCGACGCCCTGGACGGTGAGCGGGATCCCACCCTTGGAGTAGGCGTTCGTCACGCTGACGTTGATGATCATGTTGGTCAGGTCGACCCGATCGACGGTCTCGAAGAGCGGGATGCGGATCCCGCGGCCGCCCTTGATGATCTTGTAGCCGACGACGCGGTTGCCCATGCGCCTTCGAGCCCCCGAGAAGACCAGCACCTCGTTGGGCTGGCAGATGTACAGCATGTTCTTCACGATGATGATCAGCGTGATCAGCGCGAAGAAGGCGATGACGAGGACTGCGAGGATTCCTCCGATTCCCATGGCTAGACCCTCCCTCCGTTCGAGCCAGCAGGCAGCGGCGCGAGGGCGCTGGGGACGTCGACGCCCGTCGACTCCTTGAGCGCGCCGAGGATGGCGGTCACGCTCGCCGGGAAGGACGCGAGGAACGCAGGCAAGGCCTTGCCGTCTCCCGAGTCGATGATGTTCACCTCGCCGACCTGGACGTTCGCCACCGAGCGGACCACGGTGCCGGTGATCTCCTCGAGCTGCCGGATGAGGAAGATGTCCTTGGCGGCCGCACCGGCCTGTGCCCAGACCTCGGCCATCTGCCGGAGCACGTTGGCCGCCGCCGCGCCGTTCTCGGCGATCGGAGCGGCGGCGCCCTTGGCGAGGAGGAACTGAGCGACCTTTCCGGCCTCGGCCGGGATGATCACCTCCGACTCGAGCCGTGCCTTCTCGACCTCGGCGCGGATCTTCTGCAGCTCCTGCTCCGCGACGGCCTTGGCGGCCTGATACGCCGGCTCGACCTTGGCCTCCTCGGCGCCCGCTTCGCCCTCGTACTCGGCCTGGATCCGCTTGAGCTCGTTCTGAGCCCTGACGATCACGGTGTTCGCGGTCTCGAGCGCCACGTTGGCGCGCCGGTCGGCCTCCGCCACCTCGCTCTGGGCGAGCTGGTCGTTGTTCGACTCGGCGATCTCCGCGTCGCGCAGGACGTCCGCGATCCGCTTGCGGCCGATCGAGTTCAGGTACTCCGTGTCGTCCGCGACGTGCTGGATCTTGAGCGTGTCGAGCGCGAGGCCCAGCTTGTTGAAGTCGTCGTCGCAGTGGTGCAGCAGCCGCTCGGCGAACTTGAGGCGGTCCTCGTTGACCTCCTCGGGCGTGAGCTGGGCGACGACGCCGCGCAGCGCGCCCTCGAGGGTCTGCTTGGCGACGAGCCGGATCTCGTCCAGGCCCCGGTCGAGGAAGCGCTCGATGGCGTTCCCGACGAAGCGCGGGTCGCTCGAGACCTTCACGTTGGCGATGGCGTGGACCTGCAGCGGGATGCCCTTCGAGAAGGCACCGTGCACCGACAGGTCGATGGGGATCAGGCTCATGTCCATTCGAGCGACGCGCTCGACGACCGGGACCCGGAAGGCCCGCCCGCCCGTGACCACGCGGAAGCCGACGTCCTCGCCGTCCGCCATCCGGCGCTTGCGGCCCGAGAAGATGAGGATCTCGTTGGGCCGGCAGATGTACATGAACGCCTTGACGATCGCGATGATGACGAGGACCCCGATGACGAAACCGACGGCCCCGATCAAGGCCGCGACGACTCCTCCCAGATCGATGCCCGTTTGAGTGACCTGTGGTTGCATGCTGATCCCTTCCCCTCCGCGGCGTCTCTCGGCCGCTCTGGAGCTCGGTTGCCTATTCCTTCTTCTCGGCCGGCGGCCGCGAGCCCTCGTGGGCCAGGACCGCGACCTCTTCGCCCTCTGCCTCGACGCGAACCGCGCGGACCACCTGAGCCCGCGTCTCGTTGATCTGGATGACCAGGACCTCCTCGCCCGCCGCGATCGGCTCCTTCTCGTCCGTCGTGGCGACGAGGTCGATGACCTGCTCCTTGACCGTGAGCCTGATCTTCCCGGGGCTGTCCGCCGCGATCGGGAGGCGCACGACGGCGCTGCGGCCGACGAAGTCCTTCTCGCCGATGCTCGACGAGACCGTGTCGGCGCGCAGCCGGCGAAGGACGTACGAGACGGCCGTTCCCGAGCCGAGGCCCACGGCCAGAGCCGCGATCAAGGTCGGCAGGAAGGAAGCGAGGCCGAGCAGGGTCAGCGCCGTCCCGGTGAGCCCGAAGAACGCCAGCGCGAAGGTCCAGAACTGCATCGAGAGGAAGGGAAGCCAGCCGGCCGTGGGCGTCGCCTCGCCGGGGCCATGGGCGTCTCCCCCGATGTCCGCGTCGCCGACGTGGGCGCCGCCGAGGTCCGCGTCGCCGAGGTCGGCATCCCCGACGTGGGCGTCGCCCAGATCGGCTTCCTTGCCCCCGAGGAGCGCGGAGGCGCCGACCAGGAGACCCCCGGCGACGAGGCAGAATAGATAGACGGCGAGCATCGACGGCTCCCTCCGGCCCTGGGCCGGTCGGGAGGTCGGACCCTACCGCGCCGGGCAGTCCGGCGTAAAGTGCCGCCGGGCGAGGTCACCGGCTCCGGCGGAGCGCAGCCTCGTGAAGAGCATCTGCGCGTCGAGACAACGCCGCTGCTGGATCAGGATTCCCACCTTGGTTCCGCCGGCGACGCTCACGGTCTGCCTCAGGAGCGCCACCGTCGGGTCGTTGCGGCCCGCGAGCCGGGTCGCCTCGCGCAGGGCCGCGAGGCCCGCATCGAGGTTCCCGAGCCTCGCCTGGGAGACACCCGACGCCGCGAGCTGTCGCCCGCGCTGCAGCTCGGCCGCGTTCGGCCCCGTCTTGGTGAGCTTCGTCGGCGGTGGCGTAGGCGGCGGCGGCGTAGGCGGCGGCGGCGTCGGCGGCGCCGGGCGAATCACGGGCTCGAGGACAGGGCCCCGCGGCGGGTTCTGGGGAACCGGGTTCGGACCCGGGGGAATCGGGGCGATCACGACGGGGTCCGGGCCCGTGGGTCGAGGCGGAGTCGGCGGCGTCGGCTGTGTCGGCTGTGTCGGCGTCGGTCCCACCGGCACCTCGCGAGGGCCGAGCGGCGGCATCGGCGGCGTCGGCGGCGTCGGCGGAGCTGGCGGGGTCGGCTGAGCGATGGGCCCGCTCGGGCGCGTCGCCACCCAGTAGGCCAGGCCGCTCCCTCCGCCCAAGACGAGCAGCGCGAGGACGACGAGGATGGCGATCTTCCCGCCGCCCCCGCCCGTCGACACCTGCGGCATCGGCGCCGGCGTCACCATCGCGCCGCCCGCGGTCATGGGCGTCGGGATCGACCGCGACGGCGTCACCGCTCCGGCCCACGCGGTCGCGGGGAAGGCGGGGGTCGGACCCGGCGTACCGGGTGACACCCAGCCGCCGGGGGGCGCGGCAGGAGTCGGACCCGGCGTGGACACGGCCGTGAACGGGACGGGCGCCGGGCCAGGAGTCGGGACGCCCACGGGGCCCGGCGTCGGCACGCCGGCCGGCGGAGGAGCCTGAGCGCCGATCGGAGCCGGGGTCGTGACCTGGCCCCATCCGAGCGACGGATCCTCCGCGCCGGTCAGCTCTTGCAGGAACTCGATGACGTTGGCCTGCCGATCGTCCCGGTTCTTCTTGAGCGCCTTCATGATCGCGCTCTTGTGGCGCGCATGAAGTCGTCCGGCCTTGTCGTGGACCTCGATCGGCTCGGGCGCCGTGGTCAGGTGCTTCGTCGCCCACTCCCACGGCGTCTTGGCGTCGAACGGGAGCTTGCCGGTCAGCATCTCGTACGCCATGACCCCGAGGCTGTACAGATCGCTGCGGCGGTCCAGGACCTGGCCCGTGAACTGCTCGGGCGACATGTACGGCGGCGTCCCGAGGACCATCCCTTGCCGGGTCAGCTTCTGGGAAGCCGCGGGATCCTCTCCCTCGTTTCGCTTCGCGATACCGAAGTCGAGGACCTTGACGAAGTCGCGCGCGCCGCCGCGACTCGTCAGGAGCACGTTCTCCGGCTTGAGGTCGCGATGGACGATGCCGTGCTCGTGAGCCTCGTGGAGCGACCCGCAGACCTGCATGAGGATCCGCTCCGCGCGAAGCGGTTCGAAGGGACCCGTGCGAACGAGGGCCTGCGCGACGCTCTCGCCCTGCAGGTACTCCATGGCGATGTACAGCGTCCCCTCCCAGTCGCCGAAGTCGTAGAGCGTGATCGTGTTCGGGTGGGTGAGCTGATTGACCGTGTCGCACTCGCGCTGGAAGCGCTGCACGACCTGTGGGTCGCCCGCGATGTCCCCGTGCAGGGTCTTGACCGCGACCTTGCGCGTCGACGCTCCCATCTTCTGCTCCGCCAGGTAGACCTTCCCCATGCCGCCCTCGCCGAGGACGGAGGTCAGGCGGAAGCGCCCGGCGATCACCTTGCCGACGAGGGGGTCGGCCGACGGTGCCCCGGACAGCGGGACCATCGCCCCGCAATTGGCGCAGAACCGGGCGCGTTCCTCCTTGAGGGGAGCGTTGCAACTCGGGCAGTTGGTCATCGCGGCGGTCGAAAAAGGGTATCCCATGGGTCATGCGAGCGTCAACGCGACTTGGGCGCGCCGACCCGCTGACGCGTGCCGGCGCTTCCTGTGGGAAACGCTGCGCCCGGCCTTAGACGTCCCTGGGGGGCCGAAGATTTGACGAGGGCTCGGGTGCCCTCGGGGCCGCCCTTGGGCGGCCCCGAGGGCCGGCGTGCCATGGCTTGCCCGGTCCCGCGGCCGCCCGGCGGCCGCGGGACCACCCGAGCCCTCCGATAGCGGCCAGCGCGAGCAGCCAGGGCACCGCTGCCGAGCCGCGCTCCGTCTGGCGAAACGCCGAGCAGCTACTGCCCCCCGTGAGGCCGGGCCCGCCGTCGTCGGCCGCCGGCCAGCACACCCCGCTGCCCTCGTTCGACGCGACGCAGGAGAAACCCGCGCCGCACGCGGCGTCGTCATCGCATTCCATCGTGCACAGACCCGAGTCCTCGCCTTCAGGTCGCCCGCAGAGTGAGGTCGTGCAGTCGTCCTTGGTCGTGCACTCGTCCCCGAGCTCGCCGAGCGGTGGGGCGCACAGGTCCGGGTTCGTGTCGCAGTCGTCGGGGACGCCGGCATCGGGATCTTCGACCTCGACGCAGTCGCCGCCGATGCAGTTTCCCGCGGGGCAGTCCTCGTCGGTCTCGCATTCCGGCTCCGGGACGTCCCCGGCCGCGGCGATCGCGGCGTCGATGAGATCGAGGAACCGATCGGTCCTCGAACAGAACGTGAAGTACTGCTCGTTCGCGCGAGACATCACGCCGACGAGCGTTCCCTCCTCGTCGAGGACGGGTCCGCCCGAGTCTCCGCTCGCCGCGCCCGTCGCTTCGCCTTGCAGGAGGAACTCGTTGTCGAAGAGGTTGTCGCCGAGAGCCGGCCCGACCTCGTACAGATCGCTGGAGGTGCGCCGCTTGCGGTTGTCGCCCCCGGTCTCCGTCACTCCGTAGCCGACGAGGCTGAACGTGTCGCCCTCCTCGTACTCCCCGAAATCCCGCCCGAGCGCGTAGGGCGGGATGCCTGGCGAGTCGGCGAGCGTCATCAGCGCGACGTCCTGCCCATCGAGCTCCTGGCCCGGCGTCATGACGATCGACTCCACGCCGTAAGTGCCCTGCTCGCGGTTCGGTCCGACCCAGGCAGACCACGAGTCCTGGGCGAAGCCGAGGACGCAGTGCTTCGCGGTCAGGACGACCCTCTCGGAGACGAGGGCGCCCGTGCAGTCGACGTTCGCAGCGGCGTTCCCCACGTACAGCGTCGCTGGCTCACCGTCCTCGGCTTGCCCGTTCAGGATGCCCGCGGCGCTTCGCTCGGTCTCGGCCGCCGGGCTCGGGGCGCAGCCCGCCACCGTCGCCAGGCACGCGAAGAGCGTGGGCACTCGCCGCACGCCCGGGAGGAAAAGCAATGTCCGCGCCGCCCGAAAGGCGAATGATCTCCAGGTTTCTGGGGACAGCAGGCCCCCGGGGAGCGGCACGCACGACGATCTCGGTGCCATCGGCCTCCGGCGATGATACCCCGGAGCTGCGGAAAAACCGACCGCACTACACTCGCCTCACTCCACGAGCTCGAACCCTGCGGCCACGAAGTGTGCGTCGAAGGCGAATGCGCGCCGCAGGCCATGCTCGCGCATCACCATCAACGAGCACGCGTCCACCAGGCTGAAGGTCGCCCCCTTCTCGACCAGGAGGTCGAGGGCCGCGTCGTGGCGTCGCCTCTCCACCCAGACGACCTCGAGGAGCGGCTCCCAGCTCTCGCGAAACCTTCGCACCCACTCGGCGCCCAGGCGCCGACCGAGGAGCGCGTAGGTCTCGACGAGGACGTAGGAGGTGGTGAGCAGCCGCGCCCGATCCCTGCGGAGGTTCGCGAACGCCCGGCTCGCGCGTCGGTGAGCCGCATCATTGGCCACCAGGAACGCGAGGATCGCCGACGTGTCGACGAAGATCGGCGTCAACGCCGCCGCCCCGTGGCGCTCGCGCGTCCTGCCGCTCGTCTGCGCCTCGCTGGCGAGAACGCTGCCGCAGCGTAGTCGTCGTGGCGCGCCGACAGGTCGGTTCGCTCATCTCGATCGCGGGCGGCCCCCTCCAGTCGAGCCGCTCCCTCGTACAGGAGATCGGCGTCTGGGCCGTGCTCTTCGAGGCTGCGGTCGATGCACTGCCGAATGATCTCGGCGAGCGAGACACCCCGGCGGTGCGCCAGTTGACGCAGCAGGCGCGCCTGTCCGTCGGTGATCTGGATCTGCGTGCGGACCACGGCGACGATGTAGCGCCATCATGATGTGATGGCAACTGCCAGTCGACCTGCTCGACGGTGGTCCTGGCGACGACTGGCTCTACGGCGGCCCGGGCACCGACGAGAATCTACGGCGGCGGCGGGTTCGACGTCTGCGACGGGGGGAGCAGTGGACGCGACAAGTTCCACGGCTGCGAGGTCATCTTGCAGGACTGAAGAGCTTCGGCGCTACCGTCGAGCTCGCGTGCAGCGGTTCCGGCTGGACTACGAACGGAGCCCTGCCCATCCGTCCCGGTCCACGAACGCCCGCGTCCCCCACCACCCTTGCCGCGGAGATCGCCGTGAGCGCTACCGCTGATTGCCGAGGGTGTCGGTCCTCATGAGCGGCGCGACGGGGACCGCGATCTGGGTGACGAGATCGTCCTCGCTCGAGCACTCGTGCGGGGGTCGGAGGTAGATCTGGCGGATCTGCGGCTCGTCGGGGCGCGCGATCTCGTAGCCACGGGAGCGCAGGAACCGACCGAACAGGAACGCGAAGCACTTCTCGAGATCGGCGAGCGCGCCGCTCGACGCGACCAGGACGTGCATCCCGCCGGGCAGCGTCCTCAGGACGATGCCGGTCATCGCCTCGACGGGTCCCGCGATCGGAAAGCAGGTGAAGTAGTCGCGCTTCGCCGGCTCCACCTCGTATGGGTTCGCCTCGAGCACGCTGATCGTCGGGCCCACGACGCGCAGGCCCTTCTCCTTCCGTCGTACCTGCAGCTTTTCCGAGACTCTCCTCAGCCCGTCGAAGGTGAGCGGTCCGTGGTGGCGGATCCCGACCACGCGCGAGGCCGCGAAATCCCGGCTGATCGCGTCCATCTCCGGAGCGTCCGCGACGCTCCACGCCGGGGCGATCCCCCCGGTCAGGCCCCGATCGATCTGCACGCTTCCGAGCTCGTCCACGGGGTTTCTGTGTCGCATCGGGGGGCTATGTACGAGGCGGCGTGGCCCAGGTCAAGGCGTTAGCGATTAGCTGTCAGCCGTCAGCCGTCGGCTCAGGACGAGCACGGCGGCGACCGTTCCCCGGCCAGTGGCTAACGTGTTCGAGATACCGCGCCCGGACAGGGCGCCTTCCTTACACGTCCCTGAGGCGGTGATGGCCGTGCGAGTGGGTTTGGAGGTGGTCCGGCTCATGCCTAGCCGGTTTCTTGCCAAGCCGGGATCCGGAAGGGCAGGGGTCGAACAGGCAACAGGCGACAGGCGGCCGGCGACGGGCAATTCCGGACCCGGACGAGCAGCGCGTGCGTCTGGCGGCTGCCAGTTGCCAGTTGCCTGTCGCCTGTCGCCTGTTGGGCCCGCGTCTGGCAAGCAACCGGATTGGCATGGTTCGGCTCAGGAATGGCTACCTGCTAACGGCTAGGAAGGGTGTCCCCATGGTCGACACGACGGTCCACGTGATGAGGCAGCTCGACGTAGCCGATTCCATCGACCTCGAAAAACTGGACGGTGCCCGATCGGCGGCCGGCCTGGAGCGGCTCTCGGATCCGGCCCTTCCGGCCGGGCTCGTGCCGGTCCGCCAGCCGCTCGACCTCGGGCTCGGGCGCTTCGACGTCGGGCCCTTCTCCACCGAGGCGCGCCTGAGGGTGTTCGATTTCGGCGTCGCCGCGATCCGTTTCACGTTCAATGTGCCAGATTCGAGCGCCAGCGCGCTTGCTCAGCTCAGCCTCGATCTGCAGTCGCACTCGGCGAGCTTCGATTTGGCGGCGCGGCGTGTCTGGGGCGAGATCGAACGGAAGGCTCGCCCGGCCTTGCGCCCGGGCGACGAGCTCTTGTGCCGGACGCTGATCGAGGACTTCACCGTCTTCGTCCTGTCGGCGCGCCTCGACGACAGGAGCGCGGAGGAGATCTTCGCCCATGTCCTCCTCGGCGAGCCCCTGTCGCGGCGGCTGGCGGCGTCGCTCGTTCATCGGATCGCGAACCACGCGATCCAGTACTACGAGGACGACCTCGTCCTTCTGGCTCGCGACGTCGCGCTGGTGGTCGAGCCCGGCGGCGCCGAGGACCTCGTCGACGTCTTCGAGGTCGCCTCGGCGCAGCTCCTGGAGTACCGCTTCTACGACGCGCTCCTGGCGCGCGCTCACGGGGAGCTGGCGCGCGACGCCGCGCAGGCGAACACGACCGGGTGGATCTTCCGCAGCCCCTTCGCTCCGCTCGCGAGGCGCGCGGCGATCATGGCGCTCGAGGTCGGCGAGATGACCGACAGGCTCGAGGGCGCGATCACGCTCGTGGGAGATTCGTACACGGTCAAGGTCTACCGTGAGGTCGCCAAGAGCTTCCGCCTCGAGCGCGCGGCGGCGGCGATCCGCGACAAGATCGACATCCTCGCGAGCGTCTCCGAGGCGCTCGGCAGCCAGGTGCATTCCAGGAGGAGCTTGCTCCTCGAGGTCATGGTGATCGCGCTGATAGCGATCGAGGTCTTCGGCGCTCTCAGGTGAAGACGAGCGACCCGTCGCTCGCGCCCTCGGTCGCTCCGCGCTCGGCCGCGAGCTACGCGACTCGCCGGGGCGATGCGTACGAGCGCCGGCGACCCGACCGGACGACCCTGCACCGGGTGGTGCGGGAAGACGCGTATCGGCCGCCGATCGGTGGCTTGACGAAACATCAACACGGCACATACTAGTGAACGTGATCGCCACCGAGGCGCTTGGCGAGGTGCGAAGGCAGGCGGGGCTCGGTCGGGTCCAATTCAGTGGACACGCGCGCGACCGGATGCGCGAGCGCGGCGCGACCAAGAATGACGTCGTGTCCGCCCTTGCGAATGGCACCTCATGTAAGGCCGCCGAAGGCGGCAAGTGGAAAGTGACTGGGCCCGACATCGACGGGGACGACCTCACTGCGGTCGTGGCGATCGAGGACGACGTGGTGGTGGTGACGGTGTTCTGAGACGTCCGAGTTGTTGAAGCTGGTGTTGCGAAATCTGGGTTGCTGGTGGTTCGGAAGCTGAGAGGAGGGTGAGTCGATGAAGCGCTGTCCTTCGTGCGGTGAGGGTAGGCTGCGTAAGGGAACCGCTCGGCACAGCCTCGCGGTCGGAGGCCACCGGTTCGGTGGCAGCCTGCCCGCGCTCGTGTGCGCGACGTGCGAGGAGTCCTTTGTGTCGGCACAGCACCTCGGGACCTTCGAGCTGGGGGCAGCCATGATGCTCGCCAGTTCCGGGCAGGCGTCCCCCGATGTCTTCCGGTTCATGCGGAAGACGGTCGGCCTTCGGGCTGCCGATCTCGCAGAGCTCCTCGATGTGAAGCCCGAGACGGTCTCCCGGTGGGAGAACGGCCACCTGCCCGTCGAGGGGCGGGCGTTCGCCCTGCTCGCCGGCATCGTGCGCGACCGACTCGGCGCCGCTGCGGGCGACCAGTTCACGGGGCGCGACGACACCGAGGCGCTCCTGCGCGCGGTCCGCAAGCCCGCGAAGGTGCGGCGTGCCGTGAAGCTTGGCGGCGTCAGCGTCCGATCGTCCCCGGATCGGGCCGCCGCCGCGTCCCGTTGACCATCGAGGCTCGACGAGATGCGATCTGGGGACAGGTAACGCAAAGGCGTTTGGCGAGGAAGGCCTCGGTGATGGTCTGGGCCGGGGTTCTGGCCGGGACGTGGTGCCGGAAGCCGGTGGGGCGGCTGGGGCTGGTTCTCTTGTGGCTGCGGGGGCAGGAAAGACGCGGCGCGACCGGCGGGCGCCGGCGGTGAACGCGTCAGGCCACGGAGTAGGAGGTCGATTGGTCCCAGGACAGTTGCTCCCAGGTGGGTCGCGGCAGGGCTCACGCTCCACCTTCCTGCTCGTCGAGGAGATCGCGCAGCGAGAGATCCACTTCGGGGCGCCAGCCCGGCGGCGCGGACAGGAGGATCCGTGACACGACCCAGCTCGCGAGGGTGTGGTCCCGCGCGCGGCGCGCCATCGCGCACCAGCCGTCCTCGCGCGTCGCCTCGAAGTACAGCGAGCGAAGGCCGAAGGGATCGGCAGCGTCGGACCGCAGGGCGAGCTCCTTGCCGAGGGCATCCAGGAATCGCGAGGCCGCCCGGCCGGTGACGGGGCGAGGGATGCGAACGAGACCGAGGATCGAGGCAAGTCGGAAGAAGAGCGTGACATCACGGGACACGGTCTCGAGGTGTTGCCGTGCGGCCTGGTCGTGCGCCGCGCCGAGGTCCAGCCCCTCGAGGAGCAGCTGAAGCGCGAGGGCCTCGCAGCCCCGCAGGTCCACGCCTGTCCGCCCGCCGGCGCGGCACAGTCGTGCCGGTGGAATCAGCCGTACGTCGTCTCCGGTCTCGAGGCCACCCTGGACGCGACGGAGGAAGCCCGCTCGGACGAGCTCGGCGACGAGGGCCTCGAGCCCTCCGAGGTCGAAGATGAGGTCGGGGAACGACGTCACGAGAGCCGGGTCACGTTCCCGGAGCCCCTGGGCGATCCGGCTCGCCAGCTCACCGATGCCGGCCGCTCCGTCAATCCGCTCCAGGAGCCGGAGCTGGCGGGGGTCGAGCGCGAAGCCGGACCCTGGCGCGAGGAATCCACCGGACCTCGGGAGCACGAGCGCGCCCTGGGGTCCCTCGGCGTACAGCTCGAGGTCGAGCGCGACCGCCCCTGGTGGCGCGGCTCCCAGGTCGGCCTCGACCGACCCGAGCGTCTCGACCAAGAGCTCCCGGCAGCGGTCCACCGAGGACGAGGAATCGAGCAGCCAGACCGAGTAGAACTTCCGATCGAGGCGCACAGTCGCCACCCGGGGACCGAGACGGAACGGCTCGGCCGCCAGGTTCTCCGGCGCGAAGAAAGGTCCTTCGGGCGGCCTCGCGTCGTTCGACTCCGGCGGTGGGAACGTGTCGCAGCTCGTGACCAGGAGCTTCGCGCCGCTCGCCTTGAAGTTCCCGAGGACGTCCGCGACGAGAGCGTTCGGAAGGTGCTGGAACAGGTCCTTGGCGAAGATCAGATCGACCGGTGGCGGGACCTCGCGTGTCGCATCGAAGTGGAGGAAGCGATGCCCGGGGTGACTCCGGGTGTTCTGCTCCACGATCTCGCGAACGATGTCGCAGCCGAAGTACTCGACGTCTCCGAGGGGAACCTCTGCCATGAAGCCCCACTCTCCGCAGGGGATGTCCGCCATCCGGCGCACCTCGAACGCCGAAAGGAGCCGCGGCAGCCAGGAGCGAAGCTCACGAGTGGTCGAGAGGAAGGAGCCCGCACCGGAGCGCGTCTCCCGCGGAAGCGCGTCGACGAGCCAGCTGCCGTTCACGTAGATCCCGCCGAACTGCCGCTCGAGGTCCGTCCTGGGTCGCCCGTCGGTTCGCATGGCTCTGGATCATAGATTGATCTGGGCTCTTGCGGCCCGGGTTGCTGCCCAGGCGACCATGGCTACGCGACAGATCGCGGCGGTCGTCCTGGCGGCGGGCCTCGGCAAGAGGATGCGGTCCTCGTTGCCCAAGGTCATGCTAGGGAGCCTCTCGTCGAACAACGCCCCGGGGCGAGCTCTACCTGACCGACCTGGTCGAGATCGCGGCGAGGTCCGGCATGGTGATCGCGCTGATCGCGCTGATGGCGATCGAGGTCTTCGGCGCTCTCAGGTGAAGACGAGCGACCCGTCGCTCGCGCCCTCGGTCGCTCCGCGCTCGGCCGCGAGCTGCGCGATGTGCTCGAGGACCGGCGGGTAGAGCACGATCGTCTCCTGGAAGCCCCGGCGCGGCAGCCTGAGGACCATCGACGGTGCGAGGGCCTCGACCGTCGCGACGGCCTCGCCATGTGTGAGCAGCGAGATCTCGCCGAAAACGTCGCCCGCCACCAGCCGTGCGAGGACGAGCTCGTCGCCGCGGCGCACCTCGAACGAGCCCGAGACCACGACGTACAGGCCATCGCCGGGCAGCCCCTCCGTGATGAGCCGCGTCCCCGGCGCGACCTCGCGGAGCTCGAAGCGGCGGACCAGGTCTCGACGGGACGGTCCGTCGAACGGGGTGAAGATCGGCGCCGTCGCGAGGAGCAGGTCGACGAGGCGCGACTTGACGAGCCTCGCCAGGACGTCGGCTACGGCGGGGTAACGATCGATCACGTCGTTGAGGAGCTCGCGATCGAGCTCGAAGATCTCGAGCGACGAGTCCGCAACGATGGACGCCCGCCGCGGCCCGTCGAGCAGGAGCGACATCTCACCGAACACGTCCCCTTCGCCGAGGCGGTTGATCACCTCGTCGTCGCCGACCTTGACCATCACGCTCCCGTCGATCACGACGAACAGCGAGCCTGGCGGGTCGCCCTCGCGGGCGACGACGTCTCCGGCGGCGAACCTCAAGGTCCTCATGCGCGTGGTGAGCTCGAAGAACGCTCCCTCGGGCATGTCGGCGAACAGCGGAATGGCGGGCAACCGGCGCAGGAGCGCGAGATCGAGCTTCGGCTCCTCGAGCTGCTCGTCGAGGGCAATCCCGTCGTCGGCGTCGAGGAAGGTGACCTGGATCTCGGGGTCGCTCGTCTCCCACGGCATGACCGCGAAGTCGGACGGGCTCGCTGTCTGCGGCACCGGCGGCGCAGGTGGCAATGGCGCTGCCGGCGGCGGCGGTGCCGCTGCGGGCGGCGCCGGTCGGGGCGGTGGCGATGGCGCGACCGGTGGCGATGGCGGCGCCGGTGGCGACGGTGGCGCCGTTGATGGCGGCGCCGGTCGGGCGATGGGCGAGGTTGGCGGCGGCGCGGGTGCCGCCGGCGGCGGCGGCGCCGGGGGAGCCGCGGGTCGAGCGGGTGACGCTGGCGTCGGCGGCGCTTGCGCCGGACGCTCCGGTGGCCCGGATGCGAGGACGGGCACCGCCAGTCGCGAGCCGAGCGGGGGCGACGAGGGCAGCCTCTTCGGCCTGGGTGCGGAAGCGGGCGGCGCCGGCGGATCGGGCGGGGCCGCGGGTTCGGCTGTGGGTGACTGCGGCTCCTTCACGGCGGGCAGAGAGCCGGAGCGCGGCCCGTGATCCATCTGGCGCAGGAGCGAGTCGTCGCCCGAGATCTCACGGACGAGCTTGGCGACGGCGATTGCTCGGACCAGGAAGCCGCGCTCGTGGAATACGGTGGCCGCGCGCTGGTAGAAGCGAACCGCCTCCTCCGCTCGGTCGAGCTTTCGCAGGGCATCGCCCGCCCTGAGCGGCCACTGGCCGTCGCGGGGCTCGGCGCGGCAGAGCTCGGTGAAGGCCTCGAAGGCTCGACCCCAGTTGGAGCGCGCCATCTCACGGGCCGCGCGATCCTTCGTCTCACGCAAGTCGTCGGCCATCACGGGTCCTTCGCCATTGCACCCCGGCGTGCTAGTGATCTGGCGGCAAGCGGATGGATGCGGAGGGCAGCGGAACCGGCATCACACCGGCGGAGGGTCCCACGGGCGAGCGCGAGAAGCCCGCTCATCCGGTCGCGACCGATTCCCGAATTCGGGAGCCCATGGTGGTCCTCATTCTGACACTGATCACCTGCGGATTGTACGGTCTCTTGTGGCTGTGGCAGGTCGGAACCGAGCTCGAGCAGCACCTGGGCAGGGACGACGTCAACCCCGGCCTCGACGTCCTCTTCACGGTCCTGACGGTCGGCCTCTGGGGAATCTACCTCATGTACCGCTACCCGCAGCTCCTGATCGAGGCTCAACGCAAGGCCGGCCTCGCGCCGCACGACGTCAGCGTGGTCAGCGTCATCCTCGCGGCGCTCGGTCTTCCCTACGTGAGCATGGTCCTCATCCAGATCGAGCTGAACAAGGTCTGGTCCGCGCCGCAGCCGTCCGCATGAGGTCCCGGAGCCTCGGGGCCAGGATCGCCCTGGCGGTCGTGGCGGTGGGCGGACCGGCCGCCGTCGCGCTCGCCTTCGCCGCGCCGCTGACGACCGGGCCGGTGCTGTGCGGCTTTCGGCGGATGTTCGGGATCCCGTGCCCCGGCTGCGGCCTGACCCGCTCCCTCGTCTCGCTCGTCCATCTCGACCTGCGGGCGGCGTTCACCGTGCATCCCGTGGGGCCCATCTTCCTCGGGTACCTCGCGCTCCTCTGGACCAGCGCGTGGATCTCGTACGCGAGGACAGGCGATCTGGCCTCGCCCATCTCGCGGCGGATCCCCGGATGGGCCCACCTCGGGATGATCGGGCTCGTCATCCTCGTCTGGATCCTGCGCTTCTTCGGCCTGTTCGGCGGCCCCGTCGCGCCGGTCGATCCCGGGGCGTCGATCTTCTTCCGGCTCGTCGGCTGAGCTCAACCGCGTCGCCGGAGCTCGAACGGGCACGACTGGGCGCCCTCCGCGATCGTGTGGGGCCTGGACAGCTCCACGTCCGGCTGCACGCGACCGAAGTACGCCTCGTCCCCCGCGCAGAAGAGCGGGGCGAGCTCGGGAACCGCCGCTTCCCGAGCGAGCGACGCGAACCTGCAGGCGGTCACCGTGAGCCGGACTCGATCGGCGCCGACCTCGTCGAGGCGCACGGTCGCGTTGAAGAAGCGGGAGGCGAGCCGCTCGACGAGCCGCTCGCGCTCCTCGATCGGGAGCTCGCCGAAGAGGCTCGGGGTCAGAGAGCCGAGGCAGTGGTCCAGGAAGATCAGGGCTCCCGCGATCATGACCTCGCGGACGATCTCGAGTGGATCGTCGGCCGGGTGCCGCTCGCGGAGGATCTGGTAGAGCTGGATGGCCGGGCCGGCCTGCTTCCGGCTGAGTGACTCTCGCTCGTCCGTGGGCGCGGGCAAGTGCGCGAACGGACCGTCGCTGGAGGCCAGGGCGAGTCGCGCCAGCACACCGAGGGCCGGCCCGATTCCCAGATGCCTTCGCAGGATCCCGAAGGTCGCCCTGGCCGTGCGGATCGTGACCGCCAGCGGAATCGACGGCTGTTCCGGAGGCTCGCTCGATGGTGCGGCGGTCAGGGGGCACCCACGACGAGAGGCTCGGTGGCGGCCTCGCCGGATGCGAACGTGAGAGAAAGGGACCCCGACTCCGTCGCGGCATCGGGGTCGTCGAGCTGCAACATGCCGACCTCGCCGCGGAGCCCCGCGCAGAGGTTGCCGATCTCGTCGTACTCCGAGGCGGTCGAGACGTAGAGGTCGAGCTTGCCGCGCGCTGCGCCCGCCTCGGCGTCGTACGTCGAGTCGTGGATGCGAAGGCCGATCTCGCGCAGGTATCGGCCCGGGCCCGACACCGGCTCGTCCCAGCTATTGATGTCGTCCTGATCCACGACGCAATCCGGATCGTGGTGCCCATCCACGTTGACCCAGACATCGAACGCGGTGAGGCCGAGGAGCGCGGCCGCGGGCCCCGGCTCGCCGCTCACCTCGAACCCCTGGAGCTCCTCGGCGGCGCGCGGCTGAACGGTCCCCCGACCCCAGCCGGGGACGCCGAGGAAGTAGTCGACCGCCCCCCGACTGGCGGCGCCGCCTGGCCCGGTCGCCCCCACCACGACGACGTCGACCCGCACCCAGGTCGTCGCCCGTGGGATCGCCGCGTTCATGTCGGCGCGGTCCGAGGTGCCGAGGCTGTTCCTGACGCGGACCTCGACGCCGACCGTCTCGTCCGACACCGCCGGGGCGCCGAGCGCGATCCCGATTCCCTGCGATGTGTAGCCCTCCACGGGATCGTAGGGGAGGTCGGGATCGGTCTCGAAGTCCGGCGGCGACTCGTACGCGTCCGCGTCGATCCGATACCCCCGCAGGTACGCCACGAGGGCCGTCGCCTCGCGCAGCGGCTCGCGCTCGAGCTCAACCTGCCCGACCGCGGAGAACGGCTCGCCGTCCGCCTCGCTGCCCGGCGGGATCGCGATCGTCACCGAGCCGAATGCGGCCACGAGCTCGCGGCTTCGGATGGCGGTCCATCCGTAGACGGCCTCGGGCGTGTCGACCGCGCCGAACCCTCCGCCGTCGTTCTGCGCGGCGACCGCGGAGGTCCGGGGGTCGTAGGTCAGCTCCAGCGCCGAGATCCGATGCGACAGGATCGCCCAGCGCGACGTCAGCTCCTGCGCGACGACGACCTCGACCTCCTCGGCCGGCGGATCGTCCTCCGAGCACGCAGAGACGGCTGCGAGGAGGAGCCACACCGCGGTCTGCCGGGGCCGGGTCACGGATCCGAGAGGATAGCGCAGGCCGACGTCACTCGATCCGTCTGAGGCTCGTGCCGGCGGGGAGCACGTACGAGGTGAAGCTGTCGAACCCGTAGACCATGAGGCTGACCGGCTCGCTCGCGGTCAGTCGATGCGCGCCGTCGGCCTGTGCTCCGTCGCGTACCTCCCACGGGCCGACGCCGCCGGCCGGGGGGTCGAGGATCGGGGCCGAGAGCGGGCAGCTCCAGACCGCGGACTCGACGCCCGCGGCGCTTCTCTCGCAGTCGTCGGGCAGCGGCTCGCCGTCCAGCTCCACGATTGCGCCGGCAGGGCCCGCGACGACGATGAAGTCGAAGGCGAAGCCCTCGGGGACGAGGAAGAAGTACTCGGTCCGAAACTGCACCGCGGGCGGCACGATCGCGAAGCTCGGATCTCCACCTGGCAGGTCGCTGGGGATGTCCGCCGCCTGCTGGCCGATGACGAAGAGGCCAACGGCGATCCGCTGGTCGGACCAGATCTCGAACGGCTCGTCCTCCGTGATGTCGAAATGCTCGTACTGCTCGAGCGAGGTGCCACCGCTCCCTCCGTCCGGCAGCGTGTGCTCGATCGACGTCGTACCAGGCTCCAGCGCCAGGATCCGGAAGACGGAGCCCTCGCCCCGCACCTCGACGTCACCACCGGCCGCGGCGATCGCCTCGGAGCGCCAGGGAACGGGCGCGGCGATGAACCGGCGCCCCTGCGCGCGGGCGGGGAGAAGCTGCTCCTCCAGATGATCGCTGCAGCAGAGCCTGCCCGCGATGTCGTCGAAGGCCGGCACGTCCGAGCCCTCGCTGCCCGCGAAGACGACGACCTTCTCGCTCGCCTCGACGATCGTTCCCGTGAGGTCGGCGCCGAACGCCGCGGTCTCCAGGTTCAGGACGTCGAAGGGGCCGAGCGTCACCTCGAAGAGCTCGCCCGCCGCCAGCGCGTCGACGTCGTCGCCCTGGACCGTGTCCGTCGAGGGCGTCACCTGAACGAGGGTGTCCGGGGCGGTTCCGACGATCGTGACGAAGGTCTTCAGGTGCGAGCCGAAGTCCGTCGCCGGGTCTTCGGTATCCGCGACGGTCTGGGGCCAGCCCAGGACCACGTAGCGGCCATCGAGCGCCGAAGCGGGAAGGAGCAGCGAGGCGTCGGCCGAGAATGCGTCCTCGTTCGCGAGCGGGTTGAACTGGGACGCGACGATCGGGCGGTCCGCGGTGATGCGGAAGGCGTTCGACGAGAGGTGGGAGCCCGCAGGCTCCGGGGTCTGCCAGTCGTAGGAGCCCTCGGGCGTGCCGTCGACCTCGCGCCGCGGCAGATCGTCGAAGACCACCATCTCGCCTCCGCCCACGTCGGCCTCCGCCACGACCTCCAGATCGAGCGCATCGCCGGGAGCCGAGTGATTGATCTCGACGACCACGTGGGCCGACCTCTCGCCCGGGTTCGCGACGGCGACGCCGAACTGCTGATTCGAGGCGTCCGCATCCGTTCCGATGGACGCGTTGTCGAGATCGACGGCCCAGTGCTCGCACGCGACGTTCACGTCCCGGTCGACGGCGGCGTCACAGGCGTCCCGGCACTCGCCCCCGACGCAGATCTCGCCCGCTCCCAGGTCGCAGGCCGCGACCGGAGCCCAGAGCCCGGTCGCCGGGTCGAGCTCCTCGACCATCGCGTCGCCCGCGCAGCGGCGCTGCGCGACACCACCGTCCGCGCCTGCATCGGCGCTGCCGTCGGCGCTGCCGTCGGCGCTCGCATCCGTGTCGGCATCCACGCCCGAATCGGGCGTCGCATGCGGGTGACTCGTGCTCCCGCACCCGCAGACGACGACGGCGAGGGCCCAGCATACGGGTCTCATAGCGGGAGGTTACCGTGCTTTCGCGGCGGGTTCTGGTCGCGCTTGTCGCGCAGCATCTCGAGGGCGCGGCAGAGGCGCAGCCTCGTCATGCGAGGGGCGATGACCTCGTCGATGAAGCCGAGCTCGGCGGCCTTGAACGGGTTGGCGAAGGTGCGGCGGTAGTCGGCGACGAACTCCGCCCTGGTCTTCTCGGGATCGGCGGCGGCCTGGATCTCGTTGCGGTAGATGATGTTGACGGCGCCCTCGGGTCCCATCACGGCGATCTCGGCGGTGGGGTAGGCGAGGTTGACGTCTGCGCGGATGTGCTTGGAGGACATCACGTCGTACGCGCCGCCGTAGGCCTTGCGCGTGATGAGCGTCACCTTCGGGACGGTCGCCTCGGCGAAGGCGTACAGGAGCTTCGCGCCGTGCTTGATGATTCCCCCGAACTCCTGGTCGGTCCCCGGCAAGAACCCCGGTACGTCCTCGAACGTGACGAGCGGGAGGTTGAAGCAGTCGCAGAAGCGCACGAACCGCGCGCCCTTCACCGAGGCGTCGATGTCGAGGCACCCGGCCAGGACCGCCGGCTGGTTCGCGACGATTCCGACGGGGCGCCCGCCGAGCCTCGCGAACCCGACGACCATGTTCCTGGCGTAGTCGGCGTGGACCTCGAGCAGGGCACCGTCGTCCACCGTCGCCCGGATGATCGTCCGGATGTCGTAGGGCTTCGCGGGGTCCGCCGGCACCGCGTTGTCGATCTCGGGGACGAGCCGATCGACGGGGTCGCTGGTCGGCCGCACCGGCGGGTCCTCGTGGTTGTTCGACGGCAGGTACGACAGGAGCTCCCTGACGAGGAGCAGGCACGCGCGGTCGTCCGCGCAGTTGAAGTGAGCGACGCCGCTCTTGGTGTTGTGGGTCCGAGCGCCGCCCAGGGCCTCCTTGGTCACCTCCTCGTGCGTCACCGCCTTGATGACGTCGGGGCCCGTGATGAACATGTAGCTCGTGCCCTCGACCATCAGGATGAAGTCGGTGATCGCGGGCGAGTAGACCGCGCCGCCGGCGCAGGGGCCCATGATGGCGCTGAGCTGCGGGACCACACCGGAGGCCAGGGTGTTGCGCAGGAAGATGTCCGCGTAGCCGGCGAGGCTCTCGACGCCCTCCTGGATCCTCGCGCCGCCCGAGTCGTTCAGCCCGACGACCGGAGCGCCGACCTTCATCGCGAGGTCCATCACCTTGCAGATCTTCCCGGCGTACGCGGCCGACAGCGAACCGCCGAAGACGGTGAAGTCCTGCGCGAAGACGAACACCTGCCGGCCGTCGACGTTCCCCCAGCCGGTGACGACGCCGTCGCCCGGGATCCGGTGCTTCTCCATCCCGAAGTCGCGGCAGCGATGGACGACCAGCCGGTCGAGCTCGACGAAGCTGCCCGGGTCGAGGAAGAAGTCGATCCGCTCGCGCGCCGTGAGCTTGCCGGCGGCGTGCTGCTTGTCCACGCGCTCGGCTCCTCCCGCGGCGAGCGCGAGCCTGTTCAGCTCCTCGAGCCTCCGGTCGACGTCGCGCATGGGTCAGTGCGCTTGCGCGGAGTCCGCGACGAGCTTCGAGTAGGCCGCGGCGTCGAGGAGGCCCGCGACCTCGGAGGGATCCGACGGCCTCAGCTCGATCATCCAGCCGGCGCCGTACGGGGCCTCGTTGACGAGCTCCGGCTTCGACGCGAGCAGGGCGTTCTGGGCCGTCACCGTGCCGCTGACCGGCGCGAAGAGGTCCGAGACGCTCTTGACCGACTCGACCACGCCGAAGGCCTTGCCGCGCTCGATCACGGTGCCGACGGCGGGCAGGTCGACCAGCGTCACGTCTCCGAGCTGCTCGATCGCGAACGCGGTGATGCCGACGACGAGCGTGTCGCCCTTCGTGCGCGCCCACTCGTGATCCGTCGT
>JACPQR010000011.1 GCA_016190375.1 Deltaproteobacteria bacterium | reverse complement strand
TCGAGTGGAGCCACGGCATCCGCTCGGGCGGCAGCTCGAGCGCGTGCGACCAGTTCGCGACCTCGAGCGGATCCGCGAACGTCGCCGTCAGGTGGCCGTTGATGGCGCCGATGCGCTCGGGTCGAACGCCCGACATGGCCACGGCGCCCCGGATGCAACGCCGCACGGCCTCGGGGTTCGGCGCGGTCATGCTGCCTCCCATTCGATGGCCGCCGCAGTTGACGAAGCCGCCCAGGACCTCGGCGTAGATGCGGGCGCCGCGCGTGACGGCGCTCTCGAGGCTCTCGAGCACGAGCACACCGGCCCCCGAGCCGGGCACGAAGCCCGCCGCGGACGCGCTCATCGGGCGCGAGGCCTGGGCCGGCGTCGCGTTCTTGGTCCGGCAGAGCACCTTCATCGCGTCGAACCCGGCCCAGATGTACTTGGAGTGCCCCTCCGAGCCGCCGGCGAGCATCCGCTTCGCGCGCCCCTCTCGGATGCGCAGGAACGCGTCCACGACCGCCTCGGTGCCGGTGTTGCACGCGCTCGAGTTCGTCGTGACCTGGTTGCCGAGCCCGAGCAGCCCCGCGACGCGCGCGCTGTTGCCGCTCGACATGATCTGCTCGACCATGGTGCTGCCGAGCCGCCCGACCTTGCCCGCGTCCGTCTTCGGGACGAGCTTCTCGGCGACCGTGTCGATGCCGCCGATGCCCGTCCCGATCACCGCGCCGGCGTCCCAGTCGACGACCTGGTCGCCCGGACCGGGGCGCGGCAGGCCCGCGTCCGTCCACGCGTCGATCGCCGCGATGGCCGCGTAGACCATGTTCGGGTTCATGGCGAGGAGCTCCTCTTCGGTGAGGACGCTACGCTTGATCTCCTCGACGCCCTCCGGAATGCCGCCCACCTGACACCCGAAGGCGACGTCCGCCAGGTGCTGGTGGAACCGGATCCCGCTCCGCCCTTCGCGCAGGGCCTGGGCGAACGCCGGCGCGCCGTGGGCGTTCGGCGCGAGGACGCCCAGGCCAGTCACCACGACTCGCTCTTCACGCCTGGACACGAGGCACCCCCATCCCCGCGACCGTTCCCTTGGCGACGGGCGTCCCGTCGGCGAGGGACAGCCCCACCCTCGACTTGAGCTTGCGCCGCCGCCAGAAGATCCGCTCCGCCACGACCTCGACGGTGTCGCCCGGCCGCACCACGCGCTCGAACTCCACCTCGGCCTCGGTGAACAGGGTCACGGTCCGGGCGACTTCCTCACGGGGCGCCTCGAGCCCGAGCAGGTAAATGCCGAGCGCGACGAGTCCGGTCTGGCACATCGTCTCGAGGAGGATCACGCCAGGCGTGACCGGATCGCCCGGGAAATGCCCGACGTAGAACGATTCGTCCTTGCGGAACGTGTACCGCCCTGTCGCGCCCGTCTCCCCGATCGAGACGAGCCGATCCAGAAACCGGAAGGGCCGCTGCTGAGGCACGAGCTCGAGGACTTCTGCGGCGGTGAGCATGATCGGATCAGGCGCTCCTGTCCATGATGCCGCCCTTGCCGCGCGGGGACCGGGCTGGGTAGTCGTCGTACGCGATGTCGCGGAACATCCCGACCTTCGCGTCCTTGATCGTGTATATGAGCTCGCCGTCGACGAGCACGCGCGCGCTGCCGATGGCCACGGCGGAGCCCGACTCCTCGAGGCGCGAGAACCGACGGATGTCGACCTCGTACCGGACGACGCGATCGTGCGGGCGGATCTGCCCGGAGAACTCCACCTCCTTGCACCCGAGCGCGCGGCCCGAGCCCGGCGCGCCCGCCGCCGCGCAGTACAGGCCCACGAGCTGCCACACGCCGTCGACCCCGAGGCAGCCCGGCTGCACCGGATCGCCGCGGAAGTGGCACTGGAAGAACCAGTCGTCGAGGTGGATGTCCTGCTCGCCGACGATGCGGCCCCGCGGTCCCTGGCGCCCGAGCTCGACCACGCGGTCGATCATGAGCATCGGGGGCGCCGGCAACCGCACGAACTGCGCCGGCGCGTCCTCGACGAGCGTGCCCTGCGACAGCGCGAGCAGCTCGGGCTGCGAGAAGGTCGAGCGCTCGAGGAACTCGGCGTAGCGCATCACGCGGCCCCTACCTCGATCCGCAAGCTCGCCCAGGTGAGCCCCGACCCGACGACGGCGATGAGCACGGTGTCGCCGTCCTTGATGTCGCTCCACCGCTGCGACAGCACCGTCGGCGCGCCCGCGGCGCCCGTGTTGCCGAACTCGGCGACGTTGTGCCAGTGGCAGGCGGGGTCGATCTCCGCGCGCCGCGCGACCGACTCGAGCATCGTGAGGTTCGCCTGATGGCCGACGTACAGGACACGCCCTCCCGTCCTCGCGGCGCGCGACCGCGCCTGGGGCAGCATCGCCTCGAGGCACGCCTGCGAGGTCTTGATCGCGAACCGCTGCACGGCGCTGCCGTCCTGCGCGAAGTGTCCCGCGAGCGGCACGGTCACGAGCCCCGCGCCCGCCGGCGACGAAGCCAAGGTCGTCTCGACGATCCTCACCCGTGCCGGAACCTGGGTCGACACGACGGCGGCGCTCGTGCCGTCTCCCCACAGGACGGCCGAGGACCGATCGCGGTAGTCGATGACTCGCGTCGAGTTCTCGGGGTTGACGACGAGCACGTACGGCGGCAGGCGCTGCATCGAGGCCAGTAGGTGCATCTGCACGCCGAAGCTCGAGCACGCGGAGTTGACGTCGAACGCCGCCGCCTCGATGCCCAGCGCCGCGGCGATGCGGCACGCCTCGGCGGGGATGAGCATCTCGGGCGTGCAACCGCCGGCGACGACCATGCCGATGTCCTTCGGCGACAGGCCCGCCGCCTCGAGCGCGCCCTGCCCGGCCCGCCGTCCGGTCTCGACGTTCGAGTACAGGGCGGCCTCCGCAGCCGCGCGCACGTCGGCGTTGCGCGTGCGCCGGATGTAATCGAGGGGCAGCACGGTCCGCCGCGACCGGATGCCGACGCGCTCGAGGATCCACTCGTCGTTCGTGCCGATGTCGAGGGACTCGAGGAAGCGGTTGTCGATGACGTTCTCGGGATGGAAGTGCCCGATCGAGTGCAGGTACAGACAGGACGAAGGATTGGGCTCCATGCTTACCCCGCGATGTGCTCGCCGCCGTCGACGCGGAGCAGGGCCCCGTTGACCCAGCGCGCCTCGTCGGTGCAGAGCAGGCAGATGAAGTCGGCCACGTCGGCCGGTGTGGTCAGGCGTCCAAGCGGATTCTTCGCCGAGGCCGCCTCTTTCATGCGCTCGCTTCCCGGGATGAGCCGCAAGGCGGGCGTGTCGGTGACGCCGGCCTGCACGACGTTCGAGCGGATGCCGTACGGCCCGAGCTCGACGGCGATGGCCCGCGACACCGACTCGAGCGCGCACTTGGCCGCGGCCACGGCCGCGTAGCCGCGCCAGGCGATCTCGTTGCCCTCGCTCGTCATGCCGATCACGCGCGCGTCGGCCGCGAAGAGGCGTCGCGCGAAAACGTCCTGCGTCCAGCCGGCGAGGCTCGTCCCCATCGCGTGGACGGTCCGCGCGAAGTCCTCCTCCTCGAGGACGCCCACGTCGTCCCCGGCCGCGCCGGGCGGTGCCGCGAGAGGCTTCAGATTGCCGAAGGCGATCGAGTGCAAGAGCAGCCGCACGCGGCCGGCCTCGCCCATCCGCGTGGCGAGATCGTGGAGCACCGTCGCGCGTCCCTCGGCGGACAGCGCGTCGAGGTTCCAGGACACGAAGCCGACACCCGCCTCGCGGATCTCGTCGAACCGCGGCTGGATCGCCCCCATCGCGCCCTTGCGATCGCGGTGCACCACGGCGACGTTCATGCCGTGTCGCGCGAGCTTGCCGGCGGTGGCGAGCCCGAACCCGCTCGACCCGCCGAGGATGAGCGCCCAGTGGCCCGGGTCGAAGCGGAGGCTCACGCTCCGAGCCCCTTCTGCGCGGTCCGCACGGACACCACCGAGACCACCTCGCGCCCGAGCGCGCGGAAGAAGCCGCGCAGCGGACGGCTCGGGCCGACCTCGACGATCGTGGCCGCCGCCTCGGCGAGCGCGCGCATGTCGCCGATCCAGTCGACGGTGGCGCCAATCTGACGCGTGAGCGCGTCGATGACCTCGCTCGGGTCCGGCCGATGGAACCGGCCCGTCAGGTTCGACGTGACCGTGGCGGCGAGGTCCGCCGCGAACTCGCCCCGGGCGTCCTCGAGCACCGCCCGGAGCTCGTCCTCGATGCCGCGCATCCACCGCGAGTGGAACGGCGCGCTCACGTTCAGGAGCACGAAGTCGTGCGGCGTCCCTAGGAGCTGCTCGGAGAGCCACGCCGTCGCGCGCTCGACCGCAGGCGCCATTCCGGACAGGACCACCTGCGCCGGCGCGTTGAGGTTCGCGACGTCCACCTCGAGGTCCACCAGCTCGCGCACCAGGTCGCGCTCGGCGATGCCGTCGGCGACGACCGCGACCATCGCGCCGGCGCCGAGCGGCACCGCGCGCTGCATCAGGGCGCCGCGCCGGTGCACGATCCGGACGGCCGTCGCGAGCGGCAGCGCACCGGCGGCGCACAGGGCCGTGTACTCGCCCAGGCTGTGGCCCCCGAACCAGGTCGGCCGGAGCCCATGCTCGGCCGATAGAGCGCGCAGCATCGCGATCTCGGCGGTCAGAAGGGCCGGCTGCGTGATCTCCGTCTGGTCGAGCCGGGGGTCGTCCTCGAAGCACACGGCACGGACGTCCCAGCCGAGCGCGTCACTCGCCTCCTCGAAGACCGCCCGCGACACCGCGAACTCGTCGTGGAAGTCCCTGGCCATCCCGGGCTTCTGGGAGCCCTGGCCTGGGAAGACCACTGCGACGGGTGTGGGAGGCGACATGGGCGCAATCGCGTAGCATGAGTTCTGTCACGGTTCTGTCACGGCTTGGCCATCATGCGGGAGAAATGCGCGTCTTCCAGGGCCTTGATGGTGCCGATGACCTGCCGTGCGAGGTCGCGCGCGGCGCGCAGCCCCGTGTGCCCGGTGGTCGGCTCCATGAGCTGGACGGAAAGATGCAGCGTGTCGCCCCAGGCCGGCACCTCGCCCCAGGTGCGTTGCCGCTCGCCGCGCAGGTAGGCGCAGAGCACCTGCGGGCGCTCGAGCGCGCGCAGGATGTGGCCGATTCCGTACGTGACGTTGTCCGGCTCGACGCGGCCGGTGCGGCTGCGGCCCCCTTCCGGGAAGATCGTGCAGACGTGCCCCTCGCGGACCACGTGCCGCACCTGAGCGAGCACCCGTTCGTGGTGTGCGGCGTCGCCCTTCCGATCGATGGGGATGCACTTGCTCAGGAAGACGAGCGACCGCAGGAAGAGGGAGCTCGTGAAGTTCTCGACCGCCGGCAGGTTCCAGGCGAACCGCCGGAAGTCGAAGAAGTAGTCCGTGAGCGGCGCCAGCCCGTGGTGCAGGTAGATCGAGTCGTACATGGTCAGGTGGTTCGCGCAGACGAGCGTCGGCCGCCCGCGCGCGAGCGCCTCGCGGTACGTCCGGCGCGCCGCCGGCATCCCGACGATGCGGTGCCCTCGCAAGCACCTCATGTACAGGACGGCCCCGGGCCCGACGATCGGGAAGGCGAGCCACCCGAGCCGTGCCTGCCGGAGGAGCGCGGCGCGGTCCTCGGCGCTGAGAGGAGCCTCGTCCATTGAATCGGCCGAGAGCGGAGGCTGCCACGAATCGTGGCCGACGGCGACGGGACTTCAGGGCAGCAAGCAGCCGAGGTAGCAAGCATCTTGCCCGTGATCGGCCATTCGCGTGCCTACCCGAGCTCTCCGCCCCAGAGGGCCTCGAGGAAGTCGCGCACGGGCAGCACCTGGACGGAGTCCACCTTTCGCGGCCGCGGCTCGAGACAGACGCACAGCGCTCTCGTGACGAGTCGCTCTTCCTGCAGGGCGCGCAGGGACTTCAAGTCCTGCATCGAGACGTTCGCTTTCGCCTTGACCTCGATCGCGGTCTCTTCCCCGATGATGAAGTCCACTTCGTACCCTGACGTCGATCTCCAGTGGGTAAGTGGAGTTCCAGTGCCGTAGTCCCGGTGCGCCACCAGTTCGTGCAAGAGGTACGTCTCGAATGCCTCTCCATACTCGGGCGTACCGGGCGCCGGCGTCCTGCCCTGCAGGGCCGTCACGACGCCGACGTCGAAGAAGTAGTATTTCGAGGTGCCGATCGGTTTGCGCTTCTTCGTCCGCTTCCACGCAGGCAGTTCGTGCAGGACGAGCGTGTCCTTCAGGATCTCGAAATACTCGTGGACGGTCGTGCGCGGGACCTGCGCGTCGTTCGCGACGTTCGTGAAGTTGACGAGCGTCGCATTGCAGAACGCCGCGACGCGCAGGAAGCGACTGAACGCCGGGACGTTGCGTGTCACCCCCTCCGCGACGATCTCTTGCTGGAGATAGGACCCGGTGTACGCCTCGAGGTCCGCCCGTGGATCGTCGGAGAAGTAGATGGCCGGCAAGAGCCCACGCGTCAGCGCTCGGTGCAGATCGAAGTGCTGCCCGAGCTCCGAGAACGTGAGTGGATGCAGGTGCTTCGTGCGGGCGCGACCACCCAGGAGGTTCACCCCACCGCGCCGGAGCTTGCGGGCGCTCGAGCCCGTCAGCAGGAAGCGAACGCCGCGGGTCTCGATGACCCGATGCACCTCGTTCAAGAGCTCAGGCAGTCGCTGGATCTCATCGATCGCGACGACCCGCTCGCCGGGGGTCAGCTCCTGCTCGATTCTCGTGGGGCTCTGGCTCAGCGAGAGAAACGTCGGCGCATCGAGGAGGTCGTATACACGGACGTCCGGCAGAGCATGGCGAATGAGGAAGCTCTTTCCGGTCTGGCGGGGACCGAGCAGGAAGTGCGACTTCGCCGCAAGGAGCCGCCGCAGGTCCAGCATTCGCGGCAGAACGGGAAGATCGTATGGCAGACTAACTGTCGGCACTGCCGTCGTTTATCATGACAAGTGACGATCGCCCCGTCAACTCCCTCCCAGCCGGGACTTCAGGGCAGCAGGCAGCCGAGGTCGACGATCTGCAGATCCTGATCATCGGTGGCCACGAACGCGTGCGTCTCGGACACCGAGATCCCCGCGGCTCTGCCCCTCAGCTCCACGGTCTCGACCACGGTGGGATCCGTCGGATCGGAGGCATCGACCAGCACGAGGTCGTCCCCGCCGGCAAGCACGTGGTCCCCGAACGTGGCGACGGCAAAGCTGCCACCGGGGACATCGACGGTGGCGACGATCTCGGCCGTCTGCGGGTCCTCCGCATCAACGATCTGAAGCGGATTCCCGCCGGCGACGAAGGCCACGTAGTCATCCGCCGCGACCGCGAAGCAGTCACCGGGCGTCTCGACGGTGGTCAGGACGCCGAGATCGGATGACAGAACGGCCAGCGGATCGTTGGCCGCCACGAAGACGTAGGCCTCGGAGATGGCGAGGCCAAGCGGCGGGCCCCCGACCTCCACCGTCTCGAGCAGGGTAGGGGCGGCGGGCTCCGCCAGGTCGACGAGGAGCAGGCCGTCGGTATCGGCGACCAGAGCGGCGTCGGCGCTGAGGAAGGCCACGTCGCCCGCGTCTCCCGAGGTTGGGAGCGTGCCCATGATAGTCGGCTCCGAGGGACTCGACACATCGATGATCTGGACATCGTGCTGAACAGCGACGAGCACGAGCCCGGCCCAGGCCGCGACGGCGACCGCGCGTGCCATTTTCAGCCGCCCGGGCGCGTGCTACGACTGCCTCTCGGCGAACCTGGCGGCCGGCGGAGCCTGCGAGAACGCCGTCGAGGATGCTTGCGCGGCCGATCCGGACTGCGTGGCGTACGATGAGTGTGAGGCGACCTGCCTCTGATTCGATTCTGACGTGAAGCGCGCCCACCTCCTCGATACGTCCTTATCGATCCCTGCAAGGACGTTCACCCCTGCGCTCAGGAAGTTGTCGCCTCGAGCCAGCGCCGCCTACGATCTCGACGATGGCCTCCTTCGAGATCGTAGTCGGGCAACATGACCGCCCGTTGCGGCCGGGCGCGGCGAAGGTCGATCCGGCGCGACATCGCGACGTGATCGACATCTTCGTGGACGGGGCGAACGTGTCGGCGCGCGCGCCGGCGGACCGTGTCTATCCGTTGATCCGCGAGCTGGCGGGGGCGGTGGTCGACCTGGCGAACGGAAACCGCGAGAAGGTCGTGGTGCCGTTCCACGAGGCGCCGTACGAGCTGGTGCTCGAGCGCCAGGGGGACCATGCGTTGGTCACCTTCTACCGCGGCGGCAATGCTCCCGAGGTCTCCGTGAAGGATCGACCCGTGCCGCTCGACGAGCTGAAGCGGGCCGTGTCGTCGGCTGCCAAGAACCTCTGCGACAGGCTCTGGAACGACGAGATCGACGATCCTCGTCGTGCGGAGCTCCTGGCCCTGTCCGAGCGGACCGGCGATCCGCGCTTCCCTTCGTGGCCCGACGGCGTTAGCCGTCTCGACCGGCTGCGCCGGATTCGCTCGCGTCACTTCGTCGACTCGCCGAAGGCCCGCGCCGAGGACGAAGACGCTGCGGCGCTCGCGTTCGGCTTCGAGGCGCAGGTCCCCGCGACGCGCGCGAGCGCAACCGGCGGTGTCCGGGCCGACCTGCACTCCCTGCTCTTCAGAGGACGGCTATCGATACACGTGGGCGGCTCGAGGACGACGTTCTCGGAGGGCTATCTCTTTCTACGGCTCGAGCGGCTCGTGCAGGCCTGTCGCCACCTTGCCGAAGCCAGCGAGGCGGGCCGCGCGATGGCCGTGCGGCTCGAGTCGGACGGGTTCTTGATCGGAGTCCGGCTCGAGTCGGACGGTCGAGCTTCGCTGTCGCTCTCGGAGACGGCGATGCCGGTGCCCGTGGTGGTCAGGGGCTCCCAGCCCATCGAGATCGTCGACGCGGTCGCGTCGGTGACCCGCGAGCTTCGCCGCGTCCTCGTGGCCGTCGGCGAGGGAAAGAACCTCCGGGTCCGCGAGCTGACGCGTTCTCTCACGGCGTGCCGCGCGTCCTTGCGCTCGATGGCCGGCGAGTGCGCCGTCGAGTGCTCGGAGGCGGAAGCCTACCGCGCCCTGGCCGCGGGAGGAATGCCGCGCCCTGACGAGACTTCGGGGTCGTTGGCTTCGGCCCGCAGGCTCGGGTTCGCCGAGAAGTGGCGGCTCGAGGCCGAAGGTCTCGATCTCGCCGCGACGTTCCTGTGCGGCGACCGGCTGATCGTGACCGCGAAGCGGAGCCTCTGCGCGCTCGACCGCGACAGCGGCGAGATGGTGTGGCGCGTCCAGGCGCCGCGGGCGACGACGCTGGTTGCGGGCGACGGGGTCATGCGCTTGCGGCCGGATGGCCGCGCCACGATGCACGCGATCGAGGACGGCGAGCCGCGGTGGTCGATCGACCTTCAGCCCCGCGCCGGCGGCGCGCCGATCGGCGTGGCTCCAGCCGGCCTCGACGCGCCGCCGCTCGCGGTCGTGGCCGAGGGCAAGCGCACCCTCACCGGCCTGGATCTGCGCACTGGCGAGCGTCGCTGGCTGTTCCAGTCGCGTCGCCACGGTGCGTTCCGGATCCGGCGGACGGGCCGTCTGCTCCACGTCATCTGCGGCGATCCTGCCGTCTACGCCATCGACCTGACGACCGGCGAGCTGGTGTGGCGCTACACCGGTCGGGACCGCTTCAAGGATCGCCCCGTCCTGGTCAAGGACGCGCTGCTCGCGTTCTCGGGGCAGGCGGTTCGCGATGGCGGTGGCGGCCGCGAGCTACACGCCATGGACGCGTTCTCGGGTCGCCCTCTCTGGACCGCCAACTGCGGGAGCGGTGGCTCCGCCGACGCGCCGATCGCGGTCGCCGGCGCAGTCGTCGTTCCGGCCGCCGGACCGGAGGGGATGACCTTCATCGGGATCGACGCATCCACAGGGGCGAGGCTCTGGGAGCGCGCGCTGCCCGAGGCGGCTCCCGGGCATCAGTCGCTCGGAGTGGACGACCTGCTCGTGGTCAACACGGCCCTGGGAAGAGTGCTAGGGATCGACGCGACCACGGGAGAGACTGTCTGGTCGACCGACATGGGCCGCGTGCGCGACGTGCCCCGCCGCCTCGAGCCGGTCCTGAGGGGTGGAGCTCTCTTCGTGCCTTCCCAGTCGGTCGCCGTCCTGCGCCCCCGCGACGGACAGGTGATCCACCGCCTCTCGCCCGACACCCCCATCCCGGACTTCCTGCGCGTCGACGAGCGCTACGCGCTCTACGTCGGGGAGGACTCGGGCCTCCTCGTCTGCTACAGCCTCGGTGCGAGGCTCGCTCTCGTTCGATCCTGACCGTCCTTCCACGCATGAACAAGCACATCGCCGCCGTCGTGCAGCTCACCTCCGTCGCCGACGTGGCGAAGAACCTCGCGAGGGCCCGCGAGCTGGTCGGTGCGGCCGCGGACCGCGGTGCGTCTGTCGTCCTGCTTCCCGAGAACTTTGCCTTCATGGGGCCCGAGGCGGATCGGGTCGCTCTGGCCGAGCCGGTGCCGGACGGAGGTCCGATCCTCGCAGTCCTGCGCGAGCTCGCCACGAATCGCCGGATCCACCTCATCGCGGGTGGATTTCCGGAGCGGTCGGACGATCCGGCGCGGACGTACAACGCCTGCCTGTTTGTCGACCCTCGCGGGCAGATCGTCGGGCACTACCGGAAGATCCACCTCTTCGACGTCGCGATCCCGGACGGTGCCCGCTACGAGGAGTCGCGCACGGTGCTGCCGGGACGCGAGCCCGTCGTCGCGACGACGGAGCTGGGCACGATCGGGCTGTCGGTTTGCTACGACCTCAGGTTCCCGGAGCTCTACCGCGAGCTCGTGCGCCGCGGGGCGGAGATCCTGGTGGTCCCGAGCGCCTTCACCGCCTACACCGGCAAGGACCACTGGCACCCGCTCCTGACCGCGCGGGCGATCGAGAACCAGTGCTTCGTGCTCGCCGCCGCACAGGTCGGCCGGCACGATTCGAAGCGCGTGACCTACGGCCACAGCATCATCCTCGATCCCTGGGGGAGGGCCCTCGCCGAGGTCGCCGATGGTGATGCGATCGCGCTCGCGGAGCTGGACCCGGCCGCGCTCGAGCGAGCCCGCCGTGAGCTGCCGGCGCTCCAGCATCGACGGCTGTAGAACGGCGTCGGTCAGGGTCCGAGGACCCTCGCAGCGTGCGGTGGAACGACGACGTCACCGACGGTTGCCTCCTCGTCGCTCGCGTTCCAGGCGATCCGAGCACCGTCCGGTGCGCGCCACACGAGCGGCACGAGGTGGCGAGTCTGGCCGGCCATCTCGTCGGCGATCGCGCTCACCAGCTCCTCGGGTGCGTCGATGCCGAACGGATCCTCCGGGATCGACGGCATTCCGCCGAGGGGAAGGGCCACCCGTTCCTCGTCGAGGATCCAGCCCGGGCGGTCGGCGTCGAGAAGACGAAGATCGTCGGAGAGGAAGAGCGCGCCTCCCGAGAGCGCCACGATCCAGCCACCCGCCTCGACCTCGTCCCGCTCGAGCGTGCGAAGGATCGGAGGGTCCGCGTCGCACAGTGTGGCGAAGCACAGCGGGAAGCGCACGGAGAGGCTCCTCGCCACGTTCGCGACGAAGGGCCACGACGGGCCGAAGAGCGGCAACACGATGTCGCCGCCGAAGCGCCAGCCGTCGACCATCGGGAAGCTCGGCGGACCGGGTGCTCCGACCGCGAGCAGGACGACGTCCTCTCCAGCCGCTTCTCGGATGACGCTCAGGGCCCTGCGATAGGCCTCGAGGCCCGTCACGGGCTGGGCGCGGTGCCCCTCGTAGGCACCCGCGAACAGGAAGTCGATCTTGAGGAAGTCGTAGCCCCACGCGACGAGTCGCCGTATCACCCCGGCGAGGTGCTCGGCCGCCTCGGGGCTCGTCGGGTCGAGGATTCGCAGCTCTCCCTCGCCGAACACGGAGTAGCTCGCGCCGCCGACGAACCAGTCCGGGTGCTCGGCGACGAGCGAGCTCTGGGCGTCCACGAGGAGCGGCGCCAGCCACACCCCCACCTCGAAGCCCTGGTCGTGCAGGTCGGCCGCGAGCCCGTCCAGGCCCGACGGGAACTTCTCGTTCGGCTCCCACTCGCCCCACGAGACCTCCCAGCCGTCGTCGACGACGATCCTGAGGGGTGTGCCCTGAGGCAGCCGTGGACCGAGGACCTCGCGCGCCAGGAGCGCGTTCTGCAGCACTGCCTCTTCGTCGACTCCGTCCCAGAGCTCGTACCAGGAGTTCCAGCCAGCCTCGGCGGCGACCGGGGTGGCCGACCGCCGCGACGGCAGCGCCCGACCGTACCGCTCGAGCAGGGCGGCCGCGTCATCGCCGATCTCGACGCGCCAGGTCTCGGCGTCGATCGATTGTCCCGCGCCGACCGCGACCTGTTCGCCGGCCCCACCGGACGCGACGCGGAGCGCGATCCCGCCGGCCGCGTCGAGGCCGGCCTGAGCCCAGGGATGGAACCGCTCTGCCGACACCGCGCCCGCCACGAGCGTGCAGCCGCCGCCGCCCACGGCGGTGAACCACCAGGATAGCTCGCGACCTCCGCGGAGGACCTCGCCGTCTCCCCGGGTCACGAGCGCCTCGGCCAGATCCTCCTCCGGCGCCGGCGGGCCGAGCGAGATGGCGCCGCTCTGCGACCAGGACTGCAAGCCGTTCGAGAACCACGTCGTGGCGCCAGGGATCATGGCGTCTCCCGCGAGCTCGAGCCCCCCGACCACGACCGCTTCGTCCCCCGCGGTGAAGCGGACGTCGAGCGCGTCGCCGTCGAGGCGAGCGGAGACCTGGCCGTCCCTCGCCGGGCAGACCACCTCCCCGCCGGCGCCCACGCTGCACGTTCCGTCGTCGCCTCCCCCGAGCCAGACACCGTCCACCAGGACGCGCGGAAGGAGGACGGCCGAGCCGCAGGAGCACGAACCGCCGACGCGAAGGCCGAGGACCTCGCCCTGTCCGCTCCCATCGCTCTCGCAGCCACCGTCGGCCCCACCGTCCGCTGCGGCGGCGTCACGCCCCGCGTCTCTGCCGGCGTCCGCGTGATCGGCGGGCGCGTCCTCGTCGCCGCAGGCTCCGAGCGCGACGAGAGCGAGGTACGCGAACCTCTGCACGCGCCCAGCGTAGTACGCGACCTCACAGAAGGGTATCGTGATACGGATCGAGTGTGCTCTGCGCGCGCCATCCCCAGGCAGAGGCGTCCCGCGAGTGCACGCGCTGCGGCGCTGCGCATTGCGAGGACTGCGTGAGAAGGGTCAAGGCGGGCCCCGGTTTCATCGACGTCTGCTCGAAGGAGGGGTGCGACGGACCGCTCCGGACCGTGTTTTCGACCGTCGCGGGCCCTTCGGAGTCGCTGCTCGGCGATCTGCGACGTCCGTTCACGCTCGCGGGGCTCGCGGTCGCCGTCGCGCTGGCCATGCCGGAGCTTCTGACCTCGCTCCCGATGGTCGGCGGCGCCTTTCGCGTGGTCTACCTCGCGGCCCTGTCCGGCTACTACTTCCGGATCGTGGAGCACGTCGGTCGCGGGCGCGAGGGCCTGCCCGGACCGTCCGACGCATTCGAGGACGCGTGGACCCTGATCAGGGACGTCGCGAGGGGCGTCGTGTGCGCCCTCGTCGCGCTCGCCCCGATCATCGTCTGGTTGGTCCTCGACCGCCGCGCGGGAGAGATGCTCGAGCGCGGTTCGCTCGCGCCGCTGGCCCTCGTCTTCATAGGGCTCGCCCTCGCCCCCGCAGCGATCCTCGGCGTGGTCCTCACCCGGAGCACCATCGGCGCGGTCTGGCCGGTGACCTGGATCCGGATCGTCTCGCGCGCTCCGATCTCTTACCTCCGTCTGGTCGCGCTGTTCCTCGCGGCCGGCGTGGTTTGGGCGACCGTCGGACGGCTCGCTTCGCTGCTGTTCGGCCGGATCCCTTTCCTCGGGGAAGCGCTCGAGGCCACGGCCCTCAACCTGGTCGTCTTCCTCCAGGCGGCGCTCGTCGGAGGCTTCGTGCGCCGCAACGCGGACGAGCTCGGCTACGAGTGATCGGCGAGGCGGTCACCCGCCTGCGGTCCACCGCTGCAATGCCCGCCGTGGCTTTCGGGCCTTGCCCAGGCGCTGCACCCATTGACGGCGGAGGCGGAGCGCTTCCCGGACGCGGCCCGCGTGGGCGAGACATGCGACGTATCCGATCACGAGATACTGAGCGCCTGGTTCGGCGGGACGGAGCGCTTCGACTGCCCTCCGATAGAGCTCGAGTGCCTCCTTGGCGCGACCGGCATCCTCTGCTATCGACGCCAGCTCCGCCAGGACGTGGGGGTCGCGAGGGCGCTCGTGAGCCACGGCCTTCAGAGCCCTGGTCGCCTCGAGCTCCCTGCCGAGGTTCGCGAGAATCCGCGCCCTGAGGAGCCGAGCGTCCAGGCCCGGGGCAACCAGCCGAGCGGCCGATTCGAGCTGGGCGAGCCCAGCCTCGAGAGCACGCTCGTCGTCGCCGAAGAGGCCGAAGAGGTCGGAGGCACTATCCTCGAGCAGCGAGGCCGACCGTTCCTTGATCTGCTCGACCATCCATTCGACGGTTGATGCCATCACGCTTCCTGCTCCCTACCGATCGGCGCCGTGCGCGCGCCGCGCCGGCTTGCGAGCGAGCTCCTTGAGCCGACGGAGGATCCGGTTGCGCCCCCGAGCATCGAGATCCGGGTCGGCGAGGCGCTCCTCGAGCTCATGAATCGTCCTCTCACGCACCTCCGGAATGCGAAGCGGATCATCGCCCCTCCCGGTCCTGCCACCGGTCCTCGGCACACGCGGTAGCGTAGCACGCGCTGCGAGCCACGGGGCCGCAGGGTCACAGGTGGAAGAACCGCTTGATCCTCTGAAGCAGCACCTCCGAGCGCTTCTCGACCGTGTTGGCCGCCTCTGCGGCGACGGAGGACCGGTCGCCGAGGGCGAGCTGGCGCTGGGCGAGGATCGCGCTCATCGCGTCCGCGATCTCGCCGTGGCCCATGAGCACCTCCGCGAACATCTCGTGGTCGATCTCGTACAGCTCGACGCGGCCAATAGCCCGGACGGTTGCGGTGCGGGGCTCTCCCGTCATCAGCGACATCTCGCCGAAGAAGTTCCCCGCTCCGAGCAGCGCCACGAGCCGCTCGACGCCGTCGGAGCCCGAGACGTGGACGCCCAGCTCGCCCTCGCGGATCACGAAGAAGCTCGACCCTTGATCGCCCTGCCGCAGGACCGTCTCGCCCTCCGCGAACTCGCGGATCCGGGCGCGCTCGGCCAGCCGCCTCATGTCGCCCTCGGGGATCGGCTGCAGGAAGTCGACCTTCCCGAGCGAGGCCAGGCGCGAGGCGACCGACCGCGCTCGCGCCCGCTCCGCCCGCTCGTCGCTCATCTCGTGCAGGAAGAGCGTCTGGGTCTGGTAGGGGATCTCGATCCCTTCGCGGCGCAACGCGTACCACATCCGGTTGAGGATGAAGCCGTCCATCGCGTCGCGGCTCGCGAAGTCGTCGATGTAGTAGCGCACCCAGTACTGCGGACCCGAGTGGTCGAAGCTCTTGACGACCACCGAGGGGGCCGGCTCCCCGAGCACGCCCTCACACGCGCTCACCGCCGCGAGGAGCACCTGACAGACCGTGTCGGGCGGATGGTCGTACGTCGCGTTGACGAAGAGGTTTCGTCGCGACACGAGGTCGGGAAGCGAGAAGTTCGTCACCGCGCTCTTCGCGAGGACGGAGTTCGGATAGATGATCTCGACGCGGTCCAGGGTGACGACCTTCGTCGCCCGCCAGTTCATCTCGAGGACCTTGCCCGCCTTGGCCGAGCTCCCCGAGGTGCCCTCGACCTCGATCCAGTCGCCCACCGAGAACGGACGCTGCGCCTGCAGCGCCAGCCCGGCGACGAGGTTTCCGAGCGTGTCCTGCAGCGCGAAGCCGACGACGGCGGTGAGGAGCGCGCTCGTCGTGAGGATCGAGTCGAGCTGCACGCCGAAGCCCCTAAGGACGACCATGAACGCCACGAAGTAGACGAGGCCCGTGTTGATGTCCCGGACGATCTTCGGCGTGCCCCGAAGGAACGGCAGGAGGTCGAAGACGACGACCAGGACCGATCGGACGAGCGCCACCGCGATCGCGACTGCCCCGATGTACCGGACGACCCTGACGCCCGCCGCGTGTCCGATGGTCGTGAGGATCGCTCCGCCGATCAGGAAGACGATCGCGGCACGCAGCCGCGGTCGCGCGGCCACGGGCGCCAGCCACCACGCAATCAACAGCGCAAAGACGGTCCCGAACCCCGCCCAAACGACGAGATCCTCGAGCATCAGGAACAGGAGGTGAGTTCGCAAGACGGGTCAGAACCTGAAGCGACGCATCGAGACGTTCATGAGCAGGCCAATCCCGATGAGCACCGTCAGCACCGACGAGCCGCCATAGGAAAAGAGCGGCAGCGTGACGCCGACGACGGGTAGTAGCCCCGTGACCATGCCGACGTTGATGATAGTGTGCCAGAACAGGATCGCGCCGACGCCCACGGCGATGACCGCGCCAAAGCGGTCCTTGGCCTGGCTCGCGATCTTCACGGCCCATACGACCAGGAAGAAGTAGATGCCGAGCAGGAGTATCGCGCCCACGAAGCCGTGCTCCTCCGCCCAGACCGGGAACGGGAAATCCGTGTGCTGGTCCGGCAGGAAGCGGTGCTGGTTCTGGGTCCCTTGCAGAAACCCCTTGCCGAACCAGCGGCCCGAGCCGATGGCGACGATCGACTGGCGCGCGTGCCACCCGCGCCCGAGGACGTCCTCGCTCGGCTTGAGGAACGAGAGCAGGCGCTCCTTCTGGTAGTCCTTGAGGAGGTATGCCCACGTGATCGGCGCCGAGATGACGCCGACCAGGACGAGCGTGAGGAACGAGCGCAGCTTCAGCCGCGTCAGCATCATGATGGACAGGAAGGTCAGGGCGAGGATCAGCGCCGTTCCGAGATCGGGCTGAAGGAGGATGAACACCATCGGCAGCGCCACCATCGCGCCCGGGATGACCAGGTCCCTCAGGTTCCGACCCTCTTGCTTGGCGTCGTTGTGCAGGAACTTCGCGAGCGCGACGACCAGGCAGATCTTCATGAGCTCGGACGGCTGCAGCGAGAACGCCCCGACGCCGAGCCAGCGGGTCGAGCCCCGCACCTCCCGGCCCACGACGAACAAGAGCCCCAGGAGCAGGATGCCGATCCCGTAGATCACGTAGCCGAAGCGTTCGTAGTGGCGGTAGTCGATCGCTGCCACGAGCACCGCGACGCCGGCACCCAGCGCGAGCCAGTAGATCTGGGTGATGTACAGCTCGGTCCTGGCCACGCTGGCGGCGCTGTAGAGGTTGATCACTCCGACGATCGCGATCGCGGACGCGGCCGCGAAGAGGGCCCAGTCGAAGTGCTCGCGAAGCCGAACGCCGAGGACCGATGCGCGGGACGACATCGCCGGGCTCACCGGTGAATCGAGGCCGGCGTGGCCTGACGCGCTCCCTCGCGGTAGGTCCGACCCGCGCGCGGCCGCCCCTCGTCTTCCGGTTCCTCCGAGCCCTGCGCGAGGACGGCCGCCGGCGCGTCCGGGGAGATCTCGTGGAAGTAGTCGGCGACGATCCGCATCGCGAGCGGCGCCGCGTTTCGTCCGCCGTTCCCGCCGTGCTCGACGAGGACGACGATCGCTATCTGCGGGTCTTCCGCGGGCGCGTAGCCGGCGAACCAGGCGTGATCACGGTTCTGATACCAGGCCTGCCGGCGGTCCTCACCGGGCTGGGGCGTCCGATGAGCGACCTGGGCCGTACCGGTCTTGCCCGCGACCGTGATGTCCTCCAGGCGGTTCTCGTAGGCCGTCCCACCCGGGTCCTGCACGACTCCGACCAGCGCCTCGCGCAGGAGCGCCAGGTGCTCGGGGCTGACCTGGAGGCGACGGCGGAGGCGCGGCCCGAACTCCTGGACGACCTGTCCGCCGGGCTCGGACACGGCCTCGACGACCTGGGGCACGAACAGGGACCCGCCGTTGCCGATCGCGGCGTACGCGAGCGCGAGCTGCAGGAGGTTGACCTTCGTGTTGCCCTGCCCGATCGCCGCATTGAGCGTGAAGCCGAGCCGGAACGCATTCGGGTAGTGGCGCGCGTACCACGCCCGAGTCGGGATGAACCCCGGGTTCTCCGCGTTCAGCCCAATGCCTGTTCGCCTGCCGAGCCCGAGGTCGAAGGCGTATCGCGCGATGCGGTCCATTCCGACCTGCTCGGCGAGCTTGTAGAAGAAGACGTTGCACGACTGCACGATCGCGCTCTTGAGATCCACGACGCCGTGGGCCCGAGCGCAGCGGAACGTGCGCCGCCCGAACTCGTGCCAGCCGTTGCATACGATCTGGTCACGCGGGCTGATGATCCCGTCCTCGAGCCCCGCGAGCGCGGAGACGACCTTGAACGTCGATCCCGGGAAGTAGTTCTCGTAGAGCGTCTTGTCGATGAGCGGCCGATAGGGGTCGTCGCCGAGCTCGCGCGCCTGCTCGACCGTGACGCCCGAGGTCATGAGGTTCAGGTCGAACGACGGCTTCGAGAACGCGGCGAGGATCCGGCCCGTGCGGACGTCGACCACCATCGCGGCGCCGGCAGGAAGCCCCCGGAAGGCGCGGTCGATCGCCCTCTGCAGCTCCATGTCGATCGTGAGGCGAAGGTCCTGGCCGGGAACGGGCTCCTGGCGCTGCTCGCCGGCGATCCTGTCGAGCACGTGGCTCGCCTTCTTGACGCCCCTGGCGTCCACGACGAACTTCTGCCAGCCGCGGTGGCCGCGCAGGTAGGACTCCCAGGCGCGCTCGATTCCCGTCCGACCGATGCGGTCGCCCGGCCGGTATCCCCGCCCGCGAAGCTCCCCGAGCTCCTCGGCCGAGACCTCGTTCATGTAGCCGAGCGCGTGCGCGGCGACCGCTCCGAACGGGTAGCTCCGGATGGGCACCGCGACGACCTGCACGCCGGACAGCTCCTGCTTGTGCGTCTCGAGGGTCGCGAGCTGGTCGCGGTTGATGTCCTCCCTCGCGAGGATCTGCTGGAAGCGCCTGAGCCCCGTGACCTTGTGAAGCCGATCCCGCAGCGCCCGCGCCTCTTCGGCACCGAGGCCGAGGTAGTCGACGAGCCTGGGAAGTCCCCTGTTCTCATCGAAGAACTCGGGCGTGACGTAGACGTTGTACGAGGGCCGGTTCTCGGCGATCACGCGCCCTGCGCGGTCGCGAATGATGCCACGCGTCGACGGCAGCTCGACCGTCCGCACGAAGTTGTTCTCGCTCTCGACCTCGTAATGGTCTCCTTGAAGGATCTGCAGGAAGAACAGCCTTGCCGCGAGGATCCCGAAGGCGACCGAGCAGATCGAGAGCATCCAGCGGTAGCGCCGCCGGAACTCGCTCGTCTCGCCCTGGTTCGTGAGGAATCTCACGCGTAGCTTCCTTCTTGCTTCGCTCCAATGGGCTCGAGGCGCCTTGCCAGCCGGAAGCCCAGGGGTGACACGAGCGCGGTTGCGACCCCCCGGGCCACGACCGCCAGAGTCACCGAGCCCAGGTTCTCCAGGCTGTGCTCGAAGATGAAGCGCAGGAGTAAGATCGCTCCACTCGTAAACAGACTCGCGAGGAAAGTCAACAACATCTGGAACATGACGCCCGAGGCGAAGAGCTTGAGGCTCGCCGTCCGCGAGAAGAGATAGACGGTGACCGCCACGAATGCGTACAGGCCAGAGGGCCCCGCGCTGAACAGATCGACCAGGTACCCGATCGCGAAAGCGGTGGGCGCGCCCCGGCTGGGAGGCACATCGGCGAGGCCCATGTAGAGGAGAAGCGGCAGCGTGAGGTCCACCGTCAGCCAGTCGAGCGGCAGGACGTGATAGGCCGATGACTCGATCACCAAGAGGAGGAACGACGCGGCCGGAAGGGCGAGGACACGGAGGATCGCCGCGGTCATTGCGATTGCTTTCTGGCGGTCTGACCCGGGTCCTGGGGCTCTTCGGGAGGAGGCGTGGTGAGCACCAGGACCTCCTCGAGGCGTGACAGGTCGACCGACGGGGTCACCTCGGCCTCCTGGTACAGACCGAAGTCGCGGCGCGTCACCTTCGAGATGCGGCCGACGAGGACGCCGCGCGGGAACCTGCGGCCGATGCCCGACGTGTGAACGACGTCGCCCACGCGAACGTCGTCGGAGCGCAGCAGGTACTCGAGCCGGCAGGCGTACCGATCCGCCTCGCCCGTGCCGCGCAGGATCCCGCGGCTCCCGTTGCGCTCGATCATCACGTCCACGGAGCTCTTCGAGTCGACCGTCAACAGGACGTCGCTGTACCGCCCCCACGACCGTCGGATCTGCCCGACCAGCCCGTTGTGGGCGACCACGGGCATTCCGGGGCGCACGTCGTCGCGGTCGCCGCGATCGAGCCGGATTCGCATCACGCGGAAATGCGGAGGCAACACGTCCTTGGCGATCACCTGGGCGGTCCGCACGGCGCCCTGGAAGGACTCCCGGAACTCGAGGAGGCGCCGCAGGCGCCGGTTCTCGATCTCGGCCTCCCTGAAGCGGTGGTTCTCCTCCCGCAGCCGGGCATTCTCGTAGCGAAGGGCGTCGGACTCCTCGCGCACGTCCACCAGGTAGATGTAGCCCTCCCAGACGTCCGAGACGCCGCGGGCGACGGCCGCCGCGACCCACTGGATGGGCGCGCTGATCTTGAGGATCACCCGGTCGAGGACGTTGAGCCGCGACGGGTCCTTGAGGTTCGAGTTGAGGAAGAGGAAGGGGACGGCCAGAAGCACGACGCACAGGAAAGCGTCGCGGTACCGTCGCCACAGGAACATGGGACGGTGGCGGTCTAGCCGACCGCGACCTCCTTGAGCAGATCGAGGTGGTCCAGCGTCTTGCCCGAGCCCCGCACCACGGCGGAGATCGGATCGTCGCAAACCATCACCGGGAGCTGGGTCTCTTCGCGGAGCAGGACGTCGAGGTTGCGCAGGAGCGCGCCTCCGCCCGTCAGGACGATGCCCTTGTCGACGATGTCGGCCGACAGCTCGGGCGGCGTCCGTTCCAGCGCGACCATCACGGCCTCGACGATCGCCGTGATCGGCTCGGCCAGCGCGTCGCGGATCTCGTCGGAGTTGACCACGAGCGTCTTCGGGACGCCGGCCACGAGGTCTCTGCCCTTGACCTCGAAGGTCAGGACCTCGTCCAGCGGGTAGGCGTTCCCGATGGTGCACTTGATGCGCTCCGCGGTCTGCTCGCCGATGAGCAGGTTGTACTTGCGCTTCATGTAGCCGGCGATGGCCTCGTCCATCTTGTCGCCGCCTACCCGCACGGACTGGGAGTACACGATCCCGGCGAGCGAGATGATCGCGACCTCGGTAGTCCCGCCCCCGATGTCGACTACCATGTTGCCGGATGGCTCGGTGATGGGCAGGCCGGCGCCGATGGCGGCGGCCATCGGCTCCTCGATCAGGTGCACCTCGCGGGCGCCTGCGCTCTCGGCGCTCTCCTTGACGGCCCGCTTCTCGACCTCGGTGATCCCGAAGGGCACGCAGATGATGATCCGCGGCTTGACCAGCGTCTTGCGGCTGTGCGCCCGGGCGATGAAGTAGCGGAGCATCGCTTCGGTGATCTCGAAGTCGGCGATGACGCCGTCCCTGAGCGGTCGGATCGCGACGATGTTGCCGGGCGTGCGGCCGAGCATCTCCTTTGCTTCCTTGCCGACCGCCAGGACCTTCTTGCCGCCCCTGCCGTCCTTCTGCACCGCGACGACCGACGGCTCGCAGGACACGATCCCTTTGCCCTTGACGTAGATGAGGGTCGTCGCCGTACCCAGGTCTATCGCCAGGTCGTTCGAGAAGAGGCTGTAGACCCAGTCGAAGATCATCCCGCTCCGAACCCCGTCCGGGGCGGATGCAGGCCTGGGCCTAACAGGCCGAAAGCGCTCGACTTTCCGTCGGTCGGTCCCGTCACGAAGACCCACGATTACCACAGGCGGCTAGCCAGCACAACCGGGGATGGTCAGAGGCTTTTCCCCATTGCCCTGCCCCGGCGGGCGACTAGAATCCGCGCGCCATGCTCGAGACCCTCAGGAAGAACCAGCAGAACTGGCTAATCGGTTTCTTCCTCCTCATCATCTGCGCCGTCTTCGTCATCAACTTCGGCCCCCAGTCGCAGGGATGCAGGGCAGGGGACAAGAGCGGCACGTGGGCCGCTCGCGTGGCCGGGACGACCTTGACCGAGGCCGAGTTCAACGCCGCCTACCGTCTTGCCCGGGGCACGGACTTCCCGGTCAAGACGCAGAAAGCGCTCAAGCTGCGGCAGAACGTGGTCGACGGGCTCGTCGAGAGGGAGCTGCTCGCCCGCGAGGCGCGGCGGATCGGGATGGACGTGACCGAGAAGGACGTCGACAAGGAGATCCTTCGGGGCAACATCCATCGCTCGACCTCGGCTTCGAGCCCCGGCTGGCTCGGGCAGGGCCCGCTCCGATACGACTTCAAGGACGACCGCGGAGTTTTCCAGTACGACAACTTCAAGCGTTTCGTGCAGCACTACCTCAGGCGCAGCCTGCGCGAGTTCAAGGAAGAGCAGGCGCAGGAGATCCTGGCCGAGCGGATGCGCCAGCTCGTCCAGTCCTCGGTCCAGGTCTCGGGCGACGAGGTCTGGAGCGCCTACGCGCGAGACAAGCTCGAGGTGTCCGTCCGCTACATCCGCTTCTCACCTCTCTACTACCGCGACACCCTCGAGGCCACGCCGGAGCAGATCGCAGAGTTCCGTCGCGCCAACACCGCGGACGTCGATCGCGAGTACGAGCGGCAGAAGCACCGGTACCTGAAGCTCGACAAGCAGGCGCGCAGCCGGCACGTCCTCATCAAGGTCGCCGCCGGTGCGACGGACGAGGAGAAGGCACGACGCCGGGCCCTGGCGGACGACGTCCTGGCCAAGGCCCGAGCCGGCGAGGACTTCGCCTCGCTCGCGCGCCGCTACAGCGAGGACACCGGGAGCCGCCGCCGCGGAGGCGACCTCGGCTGGCACAAGCAGGGTGAGATGGTCGAGCCCTTCTCGAACGCCGAGCTCGCGCTCCAGCCGGGCGGCATCTCCGACGTGGTCGAGACCCAGTACGGCTTCCACGTGATCCGTCTCGATGGATTTCGCGAGGGAGACGTCCCCGTCGACCAGGCCAAGAACGAGCTCGCCGAGAAGCTGTACCGCGAGCGCCAGGCCCAGGACCGCGCGCGACGAGCCGCCGAGCAAGCGCTCGCCAAGCTGAAGGCCGGCGAGACGATCGACGCGGTCTCCACGTGGCTGAACCCGCGACCCGAGCCCCTGGCGGGCCAGCCCCCGGCCGATGCCGGCGAGCCCGCTGGCGAGCCCGACGAGGACGCCCACGAGGGCGAGCCGGGGGACGAGCCCGAGGACGAGCCCGAGGACGAGCTCGCGCCCCGCGTGCAGGACACCTCGCCCTTCAACCGGTCGGGCAACCCCATCCCGGGTCTATACGATCCCCGTCCGGTGGTCAGGGCGGCGTTCGAGCTCACCACGGACCATCCGCTCGCGCAGGAGCTGGTGCGCGCCGGCGACTCCTACTTCGTGGTCGTCCTGAAGGACCGCACCGACCCGACGCGGGCCGAGTTCGAGACCCAGCGTGGAGGCCTGGCCCGCCGCCTGCGCACCGAGAAGCAGAGGGACGCGCTGGCGACGTTCGTCGCCGCGCTGAGGCACGCAGCCGAGGCGGACGGAGAGATCGAGGTGAACCCCGACATCCTCCTGTACGAGGACGAGCGCCGGGAGCGCGAAGACGGCCAGGAGGAGGAGTCACCGCCGCCGCCGGACGACGAGAGCCCGAGCCCGTCCAAGCGCGCCAAGAAGAAGGCCTCGTCGGACGAGGAGTGATCTACTTCACGATCCCGACGTTGAAGCGTGCCGTTCCGAGCGCGCCCATCAGGCGGATCCACAGGAGCAGGTAGGCTTCGGTGCCGCGCGCGGCGGTGATGTCGCCGAGATCGACGACCCTGCGCCAGCCCAGCTCGCCGCTCAGGATCTCGACGACGCGGCCCTTCGCGCCAGGGTCGTTCCCGCACACGAAGACCGCGTGCTCGCCGGGCAGCTTGCCAGGCTCGACCATGACGTCTGCGTTGATCGTGTTCAGGGCCTTGACGACCTTCGCGCCGGGGTTGGCGCGCTGGATCTGCTCGCCGAGCGAGTCGGTGTTGCAGACGAACAGCGAGGGCGGCATGCCCTTCGAGAAGTCGAGCGGGTTCGCGACGTCGACGAGGATCTTCCCGTCGAGGTTCCTGGAGCCCGCCTGCTCGAGCGCCGCCAGCGACGCCTCGCCCTTCGTGCAGTTCCAGAGAACCTCGCCAAACGCCGCCGCTTCGGCGAACGTTCCGCTCGAGGCCTTCGCCCCGGCGGCCTTGGCCCACGCGGCAGCTTTTCCGCCGGCGGCGGTGCGCGAGCCCATCTTGACCTCGTGACCCAGCCCCGCGAGCTTCGTCGCGATCGCCTGCCCCACCATCCCGGTCCCCAGCACTCCGTGCTTCATCGTCGGCCTCCTTCCGCGAGCCGCAGAAGCTAAGGCCGACGCAGCCGAACGACAACTCCCCCGCGCTCGGCTGCATCCTGGTCTCCGCGCTCGAGGGGACGTGGGAGATGGCCGACGACATCGGCCTCGGGATGGCCGGAAGCGGAGTCTGGTCCGCGACGCCGGTCCTGTGACGCTCCCGCCACGGCCCGCAGTCCGGTATGCTCAGTCCAGTGCCGAAGACAGTGCTCCTGGTCCTGGCAGCCCTGTCCGCCTGCGGCGGCGACGACGAGGTGGAGTGCCGCTTCGACATCGACTGCCCGGTCCTCGAGCGGTGCGCTTCGGGCCGCTGCGAGCCGGTGCAGCAGACGGCTCGGGACGCCGCGGTCGGCTGGGACGCCTCCGCCGGTCTGGACGCGGCCACGGAGCGCGACTCCGGAGCCGACGCTGGCATCGACGCCTCGGTGCCCGGTGCGTGCGAGCTCGTCCTGGCCTCCGACGTCTCGGTCGACGTGGGGCAGGGGACGGACGACGCCCCCGTGCTCGTGCGATCGGGGATCGACCTGTTCGGCGTCGTCTACCGCGCTCCGGACCGCGTCATGGCCCGGTTCCTCGACCCCGACGGCGACACGATTGGGGAGGCCAGGACCCTCGCGGAGGGCGCGTCGCCGAACGTCGACCTCGCGCTGACCGCCGATGGCGCCGGGATGCTCCTCGCCGCGTGGGTCGACAGCGACGCCCGGATCCACGGCGCGACCGCGGACGGCGTCGGGGTCGAGCAGATCGATCTGACCGAGCCCGCGACCGGCACCTACCACCCGGCCCTGGCCTGGACGGGGGCCGGCTTCGTTCTCGCGTGGGGCGACCTGAGCATCGACGGCGAGACCGAGCAGATCTGGACGCTCACGCTCGACTCGAGCGGTCGCCCGCTCGAGAACCAGCCCGTGCGTCACGTGACACCCGGTCGGGCTCGCCTGCCGGCCCTCGCCGCCGGCGACGACACGGGTGTTCCGATCGCATGGCAGGACATGCGCTCCGGAACGGCGCTCCCGTACGCGGGGCTCCGCGCGGCCGACGGCTCCATCGAGGAGACCCCGGTGTCGGAGGCGCAGCTCGCGAGGGCGGCTGCGCTCGTGCGGACGTCGTTCGGCGTCTTCGCCTCGTGGGTCGAGCCCGCCGTCGATGGAGGAGAAGCAGTCCTCCACGTGACCAGGGGCGAGGACGGGGTCCTGACCGATCACGAGATCGAGCGCGCGGCGGAGCTCGACCCGCGCACGAGCATCGCCTGGGACGAGCGGATGCTGCTCGTCGGGTGGCAGACCGGCGCCGGAGACGCGGCGCAGGCGCGCGTCGATGCCGTGTCGCTCGACTTCCAGAGCCGGTCGATGCTCGACATCGGCCTCGGGACCGCGGCTCCTCGGGTGGCGGCCGACGACGCGTACCGCGGCGTCGTCTGGGTGGACGCATCGACCGGCGAGGTCCGCTTCGGAGCCCTGGCGTGCGCGCTCGACCCCGAGAAATGAGGAGGCCCGCCACCGCCGCCGGGCTCCTCCTCGTGGTCGTCGTCGTTCCCGCGACCTCGCTCGCGCAGTCGGTCCCTCCTCCGGTCGTCGAGAACCCGCCACCCGTGGTGGAGAACGCGCCGCCGGTGGTCGAGAATCGGCCTGCCCCGCCTCCGGTGGTCCAGAATCGACCGCGCGTCCCGCCGCCCGTTGCCGCTCCCGTGGTGAGCCCGGCGCCTCGGCCGGTCGACTCGTACCCCGAGGTCGCCGTCCAGCCCGACGACGGCGCGCGCGGTCGGGGCTGGCCCGGCAAGGTGTTCCTCGGCGGGCTAGGGCTGTACCTCCTGTCGTACGGGTTGACCGCCCTCGTCGGTGCGGCGATCTCCGACCCGGACGGCGACCTCCTGTTCTGGCCCGTCGTCGGCCCGATGCTCTATTACGACCGCGTCGACGGCGACAGCGACCTCCTGAAGGCGGCGCTGATCAGCACGATCGCCCAGTCGCTCGGGATCATCATCGCGATCTACGGCGTCTTCGAGATGTTTGCAGACGATCGCTAGCGGATGGACAGTGTGACCGTGGCCGTGACTACCGATCTGCGCGCCATCCGCTATGATCTGCGCTGGTGCTTCGTCTCATCGGAGCTCTGGCACTCGTCGTGGCTGGCTGCGAGCAGCCGCCCGCCCAGCTCGAGGGCCGCATCCACGGGACGGTGATCGACGCGCGCGACGAGTCGCCCGTCGACGGAGCGAGCGTCACGGCCGATCCCGGCGGGACCGGCGCGACCGCCGACGAGGACGGCGCCTTCGTCCTCGATCTGCCCGCGGGCCGCTACTCGCTCGTTGCCTCCAAGCCCGGGCGGCGTTCATCCGAACCGGTCGAGCTCGTGATCGCGCGGGGCGACACCGCCGACGTGGTCCTGACAATCCCCGACTTACCCGACGAGCTGACGGTCCGGATGCCCATCGGCGTCGTCCCAGCCGGCTACGACGAGCTCGTCACGCTCGAGGCCGAGGCGGTCGATCCGGAGGGCGACTCGCTCACCTACACGTGGCGCCAGCTCCGCGGCCCGGACATCACCCCGAGCTTCGAGGGGCAAGGCACGCCGGCCCTGACCTTGCGCACGCTCTCCATCGAGGAGGTGGTGCGCCCCGAGGGTCGCTTCGGGCCGATGCCGATCTCCGCCTTCGGGCAGGGCGAGTACGGGATCGAGCTCGAGGTCTCGGACGGCGAGCACACCGCGACCGCACAGGCAGCCATCAGGTCGGGCAGCCCCTCCGGAGGCTGGCCGCGCCTCGCGTTCGGCATCGACGCTTACTTCGACTGCGGAGGCATCGCCACGCCGCGGTTCAGGATCGAGAGCGCGACCCCGTGCATCCCGGAGGATCCGGATGGGGGACCTCCAACCGACTGCACGCCCGTGGAGCTCTTCGACGCCGACACCTGCACGCCGAGGCTGAGGGGCCACTACTACGGGTCCTTCGAGCTCGTCGAGCAGACGAGCGGGCGGCAGGTCCACTACCTCGTAGGCCGGTGGTTCGGCGTGAACGACGCCAACTCGTCCTGCGTCAGGCCCGAGTGCCACCTGATCGCGGGCGAGAAGTGGGAGAGGACGCGCCACGCCTCCGTCTTCACCCGGGCGATCGACGGCGAGCTCGGCCCGGACTACGGACCCGCCTGCGCCAGGTGCCACACGCTCGGCAACGACGCTGCCGGCCGCAACGCCGGCTTCGACGACGTGTCGTTCGAGTCCGGCTGGCGCTGGCCCGAGCGCTTCGAGCCCGGGAACTGGGACGCGGTCCCCGACGAGGTCAAGGACCTCGCCAACGTCCAGTGCTCCAACTGCCACGCGCCGGGCATGTTCTGGAAGGGCTACGGCGTCGGCGTATGCGCCCAGTGCCACGACGCGCCGCCGACCTACACGAAGGTCGCCGAGTGGCGTGCGTCGCCGATGAGCCGCTTCGTGCGCTCGCTGGCGGAGGATGATCCGGCGCTTCGCAAGGGCTGCACCCGCTGCCACAGCGCACAGGGGGCCGTCGCCGCCTGGCGCGCCGAGCACGGCAGCGCGACGGCGCGACCCGACGCCTTGATTGACCGGACGATCCCGAACCTCGACGAGACGATCGATGCGCCCTCGGTCGACGAGGTGCAGCCGATCACCTGCGTCGCCTGCCACGACGTGAAGTCCGATCTGCCGCGGATGCTCAGGGTGCGGGGCGTCGAGCACATCCCTTCGATGGGAACGACGCCCATCGACGCAGGCGCCTCGGCCGTGTGCCTGCGGTGCCACAACTCGCAGGTCGATCCGACCGATCCGGAGACGATGGCCCGCCGGCTGGCGCCGATGCAGGGCGCGCAGTCCGACGTCTTCTACGGCTCGGGCGCGACGGAAGCCCGCGATGAGCTGCCCCAGCACGCCTCGGTCGCCGTCTGTACCGACTGCCACATGAAGGCGCCCGCTGCCGGCCTCGAGGGCGCCGCGGGCGGCCACACGTTCCTCGTCCGCGCCCGCGGCGGCCGGGCCAACCTCGCCGCCTGCTCGGGCTGCCACGAAGAGGTGGACGACTTCGACGTCGAGGCTCTGGGCGACTGGGACGGCGACGGCTCCGTGGAGTCGGGCCGCGCCGAGTATCGGGGCCTCGTGGCGGTCGTGCAGGAGGCGCTGGCCGGGGCGATCGACACCGCGGCGATCATCGACTGCACGGGCGGCGCCCGCGCCGTGTGGTTCTCCGAGGTCGACGCGCGGATCGTGCTCGTCGACGGCGCGGGCGAGCCCCTGGTCGACTGCGACGGCTGGCCGCTCGTGTTCGCAGACGATCAGCTCGCCCTTCACCGCGTCGCCTTCGACCTGCTCCTCCTCGAGCGCGACGGCTCCGAGGGGCTTCACGCGCCGAGGTTCGCAGCCAGGGTGCTGCAGCTGGCCGCGACCGAGCTCCTGGGCGATGCCGTGCCCGAGTGGGATCTCGCCGAGAGAAGTGGTCCCTGAGCCCGTGAGCTGCTAGCTTTCTGTCCCCTTGTACACGCGCCACCGGCACACACTCCCAAACGGCCTGCGGGTCGTCACGCTGCAGCAACCGGCCCTGCACCGCGTCTCCGCGGCCGTCTACTGCCGTGCCGGATCGCGCTACGAGACCAGCGAGACGAACGGGCTGTCGCACTTCGTCGAGCACATGATCTTCAGAGGAACCGAGGGGCACCCGAACACGACGGCGCTTCACTACGCGATCGAGTCGATCGGCGGAGGCTTCCACGCCGCGACGTATGCGGACTACACCTACTACGAGGTGCTCCTTCCGCCCGAGTCGCTCGATCCGGGGCTGGCGCTCCTCGGCGAGATCATCCGGTCTCCGAAGTTCGAGCGGATGGAGCTCGAGAAGGAGATCGTGCGCGAGGAGATCCTCGGGGACCTCGACGACACGGGGAGGGACGTCAACCCGGAGAACCTCTCGCGCCAGCAGCTCTGGCCCGATCATCCACTCGGCTTTCCCATCGCCGGGCCAATCGAGAACCTCGAGCGCTTCACGATCGGCGACGTGCGTGGCTTCTTCGCGCGGCACTTCGTCGGCAACAACATGGTCCTGTGCGTCACCGGGCCCGTCGACCCCCAGGAGGTGCGCCGCCTCGCCGCCCGGGAGCTCTCCGCGCTACCTTCCGGCACGGCGCTCGAGACCGAGATCGTCGAGAGCAGGCAGGCCCGGCCCCAGTACGCCCACGTCGGCAACGAGTCGAGTCAGACCGATCTGAGGGTCGCCTGGCGAGCCATCGCCGAGACCGATCCGCGCAACTCGGCGCTTCAGCTCCTCCTGCGGCTGCTCGACGACGGGATGGCCACGCCCCTGCACCGGCACGTGGTGGATGAGCGCGGCCTCGTCTACGAGATAGGCGCCAGCATCGATCCGTACATCGACACCGGCGTTTTCGACGTCGCCGCCGCGGCGGCTCACGACAAGGTCCCGGAGGTCCTCGACCTCGTGCTGTCGATGTGCGGCAAGCTCGCGACGAACCGCTGCGATCGGGGAGAGCTCGACAAGGCCAAGCGACGCTATCGCTGGGAGCTCGAGGGAATGCTGGACGATCTGACGGGGCTGTCGGGATGGTTCGGGGCGGGCGAGCTCTTCGAGGACCCACAGGAGCTCCCCGCTTGGGGCGATCGCGTCTCGGCCGTCAAGCCAGACGAGATCAGGGAGCTCGCGCGCGCCATCTTCCGGCCGGAGAACCTGAACGTCCTCACGGTCGGCGTCCTCGGGCGTCGCGACCGAAAGCGAGTGAGGGATCTCGTTCGAGGCGACTAGCCGCTAGCGGGCCCCCACCCATGACGTGCCGTCGGGGCCGTGCTCGCGCTTCCAGATCGGAACGGTCTCCTTGATGCGGTCGATCATCCGGCGTGTGGCCTCGAACGCGTCGGCCCGATGCGGCGCACTCGCGGCGATCACGACGGCCGGTTCGCCGACCTCCAGGTGGCCGATCCGGTGGACCACGGCGAGCTGGACGCCCGGCAGGTCCGCTTCGATCTCGGCCGCGATCCGCGTCATCTCGCGGATCGCCATCGATCCGAAGGCCTCGTAGTCGAGCGAGGTCACGGCGTGCCCCTCGTTCTCGTTCCGGACGATGCCCAAAAAGACGGAGATCCCACCCGCGCCCGGACGGCTCACGGCCCCGATGACCTCGTCCATCGACAGGGTCGTCTCGCTGAGGCGGACGAGGGTGCTGCCGCCCGCCACGGGCGGGATCAGGGCCACCTCGTCGCCATCGTGCACGGGTGTCGAGTCGGGAACGAGCTCCTCGTTGACGGCCAGCCTGATCTTGCCCCGCATCGGACCAAGGCCCGGGTGCAGATCCACGACTGCCTGGAAAACATCGCCGGCAAGCGCTCCGGCCGGAACCTCAAGGCGCTCCTCGGCTTTCCCGATTCGCTCCTTGACGACAGCGAAGTATCGCACAGTCACCCACGTTTTGGGCATTTCGGGCAAGGCTGGCAAGTCAGCCGGTGGCTGTCAAACCCGTCGCTCCAAGCGACCGAAATTGCAGTGATATTGGCGGCGTTCAGGTCTCCTTGACAGCCCATGCCCCGCCCCATAGGCTGCCAAAGGCACGCTGATGAGCCGCCCGCGCCGAGCAGCCAGCCGACCCGATCCCCGGCAGACCTGCCTCGCGTTCCTTCCAGTGCAGCCGAAAGCGCCTCGGGCCGCCCAGGTAGCCCCCGAGGAGGCCCCGGTGCCGGTGCAGGTCCCGGTTCCGCGCCGTCCTCGCCACGTGATTCGCGTGCCGCGAACCGCGACCCAGATCGCGCTCCCGCTGGACCCAGGCAACCTCTTCGTCGACGAGTCGGCTCGGCAGGTCTTCGAGAGGAGGCTGCAGCTCCACCTCGGCAGTCCGCTGATGGTCTCGGTGACCGACAACCGGCAGACCATGATCTCGTGCCGGAGGGTGGGCGGCATCCTTCGGGCCCGGCTCCACCACATGTTCCTGGACGCCGATGGCGACGTGGTCGCGGCGCTCGCGCGCTATCTAGTCCGTCGCGACCGTCGCGCGTCGCTCCTCCTCGGCCGGTACATCGAGGACAACCGCATCCGGATAAAGCCGTCGCAGCCCAGGGCCGCTCAGCTCAGGACCGCGGGCGACCATCACGACCTCGGCGACCTGCTCTCGAGCGTGTCGCGAACCTACTTCGGTGGCGACCTCGACATCGCCATCACATGGGGAAAGCGACCGCCCCGTGGACGGCGCCGCACGATCAAGATGGGCACGTACTCCCGTGACGAGCGCCTGATCAGGATTCACCCCGCCCTCGATCGAACCTGGGTGCCGCGCTACTTCATGGAGTACGTGGTCTTCCACGAGCTGCTCCACCACATCCTGCCTTCCCCGACCGTCGACGGCCGGATGCTCTTCCACAGCCCCGAGTTCCGGGACCGGGAACGGGGGTTCCGTCACTTCGACCGGGCGCTGTCCTGGGAGCGGCAGAACCTCGGCAAGCTCCTGCGTGACTATTGACTACTCGGCGCGATGCTTGAAGAGCTGGTTCAGGCCCCAGACCTCTATCGCGCGCAGCCCGACGAACTGGACGCCGATGCCGCCGGGCTCGACCCAGCGCACGTGGGCGTCGACGCTGGTATCCTGTCGCAAGGCAGGGATGCGGAACCGCAACCGGATGATCGAATGGAAGGGAGGAGCGTGGTCGGTGTCGATGAACATCCCCCCGACGCTGAGGTTTCGCGTCGTGCCGTGCTGCTCGACCCCTTCGTGGACCCACGACACCGGCATCTGGAGCTCGAGCCGGTGGTGGATTCGCATCTCTTCGCTGCGGGTCAAGCTCTCCTCCGATCCCCACACACGAACGAGCGCTCAAGCTAGTGCCGCATGACTCGCCAAGTCAATAGTTCCCCATCGGCCACGGCCGAGCCTGTTGCAGGCGCGCCCGCTGCGAATCCGGAGCGCACCGAGCCTCCGACCGTGCGCAGTGAGGGAGCGGAGGGGGATTCACTCCCCGAACCGCGGGCGCCTGGCGACCGGCAGACCGAACATCACGGCGGGGGGGCCCGCGGGGGGGTCGCAGACCCGCCCGAGCTGCGATCGAAAGCACCTCTCGCCGCCGCGGCGCTCCTGTTGCCGGTCATCGCCGCCTTCATCGGCCTCGAGGTGCCGCGTGCGGTTCCTCTGCCTCGGGACGTCCCCGTGCCCCGGATCCCGGAGCGGGCCGCGTGGCGCGACGAGGAGGCCGAGCTGCGGCGGATCGAGAGGCTGGGGGACTCGCCCGCGCTGCGCGAGGCGGATCTGCGTTTTGGCCAGTGGAACGCGGCGGAGGGCTCGTCGGACGATCCGGCGCGGGCTCAGGCGAGGTTCCGCGCGGCCTTCCTCGCGCTTTCCGCGGCCGACAAGAAGGGCTTCTTGGCGGCGCGAGCCGCGCACTTCGTGACCACGCTCGCACGCATGCGGCGCGCGATCGCTCGGGGCCGGGAGGACCGCGCCGGCCTCGCCGCGCTCAGGGCCCTCGCAGGCGCAAGCTTCGAGGAGCGAGCGATGCACAGCGGTCTCGTCGACGCCGACGACCTGGTGCTTCGGGCGGCGTTCAAGCTCAGGATCCTGACAGCGGTCGATCCGGCCTCGATCGCGTCGGTTGCGCCCATCCAGCGGATCGCGTTTCACCGCTTCGTCGCCGCCGAGTCCAAGGGTCAGCGCCTCGAGCTTCGCCTCCGGTCGGTCGAGGAGATCGGCCGACTCGATCCCGACTACCCGCTGGACCTGGCCGTCGCGATCCTCCTGTCCGGGGCCGGCGATCACGAAGGCGCCGCCGCGAGACTCGTCGGCACGCGCCGACCGAGCCTGAAGACCCGCAACTACCTGCTCTGGCTCGCCGCGCGCCGAGGCTAGCCAGACCGGCTCGGTAGTCGGTGCCTGGCAGGTCGGTAAGGCACCGCGCGGCCTCGAAGCCCCCTGTCGAGGAGCAAGCGCCCGTGATGACTGGCACGCCCGGCAGGACTCGAACCTGCGACCCGCGGCTTAGAAGTCCCCGGATTGTGATTTCCCTACCTTTCGTGGTCTTGCGTTTCGTCGGTTTTTCCCGCATACTCTGACTTACCCAGCTTACCACCGATTGCGTCAGCTTGGGTACAACTGCGGGTACAGGCAACCGACTCAGGACCGACCCGGGGCACGACACATGGGCTACGTCTGGAATCGCGGAACCTCGAAGCACCCGAACTACTGGCTTCGCATCTGGCAGGGCGCGCACCGGCTCCAAGAGCCCGCCCGCACGCCGAGCGGCCTGAAGGCGCAGACGCGTGATCAGGCCCTCGCGATCCTTCGCTCGCGCGAACGGCAGATCATCGACGGCGAGACGGGCCGGCAGCGAGACGAGGGCTACACCGTTGCTCAGCTCTGCGATCACTTCCTGGCGGGGTACACGTCGACCCGCGTCCGCAACCTCGGCTCCTATCGTTCCGACTCGCGAGCGCTCCTCGCGCACGTACGGGAGGCGTTGGGCGCCAAGCTCGCCAGCAGCGTCACGAGCGCCGACGTCGAGGCGCTGCGCGATTCGCTTCTCGCCGCCGGCAAGAGCAACCAGACAGCGCGACACGTCGTCGTGCGTCTCCGGCGCGTCTACGCGTGGGCGGTCCGCCAGCGGCTCGTGAGACAGAACCCGACGCTAGGCGTGGATCTCCCGTCCGTCCCGCTGCCGTCGGAACCGCTCACGCCGGAGCGCTTCCTGACCCGCGTCGAGGTCGAGACACTCCTGGCGTGGACACGCGAGCACGCGGCCGACTGGCACGCGTTCATCGCGCTCGCCGTCACGAGCGGGATGCGCCCGCCGAGCGAACTGCATCGGCTGCGATGGGCGGACGTCGACTTGAAACGTGGCACCGTCCGTGTCCGCCGGACGAAGGTCGCGGGCGAGGATGCGACAGTCCAGCTCCATCCGGTCGCCCTCGAGGCGCTCCGGGCATGGCGCGGCTGCCCGTGGCACGTGGACAACGCGCCCGTGTTCGCGCTGCCGACGGGGCGCGTGCCCGACACGAAGACCTGCTGGAAGCACGTAATGCGCTGCCTCGACGGCGCCGGCGTCCGCCGCGTACGCGTCTACGACCTGCGGCACTCTGCCCTGACGCTCGCCGCGGACGGCGGCGCCGGCCTACTGGAGATCGCGGCGCTCGCCGGCCACAAGCGTCTCGACACGACGCGCCGCTACGTCCACGACAAGGCGAAGCGCGCCAACGCGGCGATCGGCGCGATCAAGCTCACCATCCCGAAGGGCCCTCGGAGGCCGACGCGGGGCTCCTGAGATCGAACGCGGCCCGGCGGCCGCGCAGACAAGCCGTCCTGCCCTGGAAGGAACGGGCGGCACAGACCACGCGGCACGCCGGAGCCGCGCGAAGGAAGGTAGCACGATGGGAACGAGAGCACGGAAGACGGACGCCACGCTCGCCGTGGCTTACCTGCGATGCAGCACCGATCGTCAGGAAGAGAGTCCCGGCGTCCAACTCGCCGCGATCGCCGCATGGGCGGGCGCGAACGGCGTCCGCGTCGTCGCAGAGCGCGCCGACGTGGGCGTCTCGGGCGCCACGGCCGGCGAGGCAAGGCCCGGTTTGGTCGGGGCCATGGCGGACCTGAAGGCCCATGGGGCGGGCATCCTGCTCGTTCAGCGGCGCGATCGGGTCGCCCGCGACATCGGCGAGGCCATTGCGATCGACCGCGCAGTTGAGAAGCTCGGGGCACGCGTCGTGGCCGTCGACACGGAGAGACGTCGGACGGCGTCGGCGCGCTGGTCATGAAACGCGCCCTGGACCTCGTGGCCGAGGTCGAGCGCCGCCTCATCTCTGAACGCACTCGGCTCGCCCTTCAGGCGAAGCGCGCCCGCGGCGAGGTCACGAACCATGCGCCGCTCGGTAGCATCGTTGCGGCCGATGGGAAGCGCCTCGAGCCCGACGGTGCGGAAGTAGCGGCCCTCGCCCGGGCGCGCATCCTGCGGGACCGTGGCGAGCCCTGGCGCGCGATCGCTGCGGACCTCGAACGAACGCATCCCCGTCCGGACGGACGACGATGGCATGCACGAAGCATCGACCGCGTGCTTGGGAGGGCCGCGTGACGCCGCGTCTTCCGGTGCCCTGCCCGGCGTGCCTGCTCGAGCGCCCGGCTCGGAAACGAACCGTCACGCTCGCCCTGCTCGCGACGGCCGCCGAGGGTCGTGTGTCGATGCCGCTCGGTTGGATCGTCTGGAAGCCCTGTCCGAAGCACGCCCGCGTCTGGGCGCCTCGGCGGCCTACTCCACGGCGGGCGCGACGTTCAGCGCCCAGATCTCCTCGCCCCTGACCTCGTAGTAGATCCACAGCGACGTGCCGGCGACTGCTCGGCCGACACAGCGGCGCACGGGCGGGATGACGATCTCTCGATCCTCCGGGCCTGGGAGCGCGGGCCAGTCGCGTTCCAGACCGGCCGCCGTCTGCGCAGCGAGCCGCCGATCGCGGCGGGCGAGCCTCTGAACTGCTCTGCAGAAGACTCGCGTCAGTCGGAGTCGGCCCACGGGTCCGGTCCCTCGCCACGGATCCAGGCGAGCACGGCCGCCTCTTCCTCAGGCGAGGCTGGTTCGTCGAGCAGTGGGACGATCTCGGGCGGCACCACCGCCCTCAGCGGCGGCAGCTTCGCCTTGGGCTCCTCGGCCTTGGGCGGCTGGGGCTTGCGGCTGGCAGGTGAGCGGGGCATCTCGTTTCGTCTCGTTGCGTAGAGTAGCACTCGGTCCGGTCACATTCCAGGGGACCCACCGTCACCACTGGCACCCTGCGCCCTCCGGGTATGAGACCCCGTCGCGGATGCGGCGGATCACATCGCGTCCAGTGGAGTACGCGCGGGCCACCTCGCCCACCGAGTCGCCGCCGGCGAGCCGCCGCCGGATCGTCTTGACGTGGTCCGCGAGCCGGCCCCGCACCTGTCGGCGCGCCGCTCGCGACTCCTGCCGCTCAGGTCGTGCGTTCGCGCGGACCGAATAAAATCCGATTTGCCCGGTCGACGAAGGGCGAGCCGGTCGTTCCCTCCGGTCGCTCGCGACCTGGGGCGTCGGCAGCGCGATCCCAGAGCGCGCGAGGCAGCTGGAGCAGTGGTCCGGGCTCCATCCCCGAGGCGCCGCGCCCGCCGGCGTCAGCGCCGTCTGGCCGCAGGCGCATCGCCACCGCTCGCGGCCGCGATTGTGGCGCTCGACCGTCATCTCATGCTCATCGCAGTTGCTCCTGCGTTGCTTCGACTGCCTCCGCCCCGGCCGCCTCGGCGTCGACATGCACCGCCCCGAGCATCCGGAGCCGTATCGCCCTGAGCGCCTGCAGGTCCGCGAACGAGAGCCGCGACAGGTCCGGCGCGGGCGCCTGCCTCGCGTCCACGTGGACCGTCGTTCCGGCTCCCTGCGGCGCAAGGAGCTTCAGGGCGCTCTGCACCATCGCGACGTGGCCCGGGTGCTCCGGGTCCTCGACGATCTTCCGCGCCGCGTCGAGCGCGGCCCCGACGAGGTCACGCGCGGCGCCAGCCAGGTCGGCCGCTGCCGCCTTGCGGACGCGTCGCAGCTCCTTCTGGAAGTCGTCGTCGAGGCCCCAGCGGCGGATCGTCGCCCTCGTCACGCCGCAGGCCGCGGCGACGTCCTTGACCCGATGCCCGGTCGCGAGCATCGCGAGGGCCTTGCTCCGCCGCCCCTCGCGGCGGATCTCGCTCACCGCGCCACCCCCAGGTTCCGGAGCAGCATCCCGACACGGCGGTCCGCGTCCTGCGCCCGGACGCCCTCGACGAACGCCCGCAGCCTGTCGCCGGCGCTGTCGGCGAGCGCATCGTAAGCGGCCGCGAGCGCATCGACCTGGTCATCGTGCCGGTCGCCCACGCCCGTGAACGCGCACACCTCGTCGACGAAGTCCGCCGCCCACGGAGCGCCCTGCGGGATCCGGATCGCTCCACGGTTCCACGCCGCCGCGACGGCTTGCGCCCGCTGGAACTTGTCCGCCGTGGCGGACCGGGCGTCCACCTTGACGCCGAGCGTCCCCAGCAGGTCGCTGATGCCGCCCTCCTGGCCCGCCACGTACCAGCGAGTCCGAGCCCCCGGGTAGCGCTCCCGGGCGGCCCTCATCCGCGCGGCGAACGCCGTGACCGCCTCCTGCACGCGCACCACGTCGGCGACGAAGTAGCCCTCGCCGCTCCGGACCATGCGCACGCTCACCGAGTAGTCCGAGTGCGTCTTGCACGAGTAGGCCAGGTCGACGCCGAAGGCCACGCGCCCGTCACGCGGCGGGCGTTCGCACCACGTCGGAGCGCCGAAGAGCGCGCCTCCGCGGGGCCTCGGGCGGCCTTGGTACAGGCTCCACCACGAGTGCAGCCCCACCCGTTCGCGGATCCGGGCCAGTTCGTCCGCCGGCCACATCGAGGGCCAGAGCGCCCGATCGTCGTCGTCGAGCGCGGGCAGCGTGATCTCCGGCCAGCCCAGGTCGATCAAGCGGCCGCTCACGTCGTCGGGATGCCACCGCGCCGCGAGCACGACCGTGTTCGTGCCCCGCGGATCGCGCCGCGTCAGCACGTCGTCGGTCACAGCCTGCCAGATCCGGTCCCGCTGGCTCGGCGACTCCGCCTGCTCGCGGTTCCGGACCACGTCGTCGAGCACGAGCAGACGAAACCCCCGGCCCGTCTGAGGCCCGAGGATGCCCGCCGAGACGAGCCCGCCTCCGGCCTTGGTCTCGAACTGGTCCCCGCGCCGGACGCCCTCGAGCGCAACTCCTGCCCGTTCGCACAGCCGCAGGATCCGGCGAGAGCGCGACGCCGCGAAGTCCTCGCTGTGCGAGACGTACGCCACCGTCATCGTCGGGTCCCGCTTCAGGACGTACGCGATCGCGTGCGCCAGCAGCTCCGACTTCCCGTGCCGGGGCGGACAGGCCACCACGATCTCCTCGCGCCCGCCTCGCGCGATCGATTCGAGACGCTCCACGAGCGGATCGAGGTGCCGCGGCTCCTCGTACTCCGGCGTCAGGGCGGTCACGAAGCGGTAGAGGTCCGGTGCCGCGTCGACGATCGCCCGGTCGATCGCCTCGAGCGGCACGTCCTGCAGGAGCAGGTCCACGTCAGCGGCGCATCGTCGCGCCCGCGACGATGCCGCGCTGCTGGCAGTGGACGCAGATCCAGAGCGTCGCAGCTCCCTCGCGCCAGACGCAGACCCACGCCGGCCCGGACTCGCGCGGCCGGAGGCATCCGCTGCAGCGCACCATCACGCCACCTTGCCGCGGACCCCACGCGCGCCGACGAGGCCGGTGCAGCCGACGCAGTCCACGCAGTCGACGCAGCCGGTGCAGCCCGAGCAGTCCTGGCAGTTCGTGCAGTCCACGCAGCCACTACACTTCGTGCAGTTCGTGCAGCGACGGCATCCCACGCAGGCAGAGCAATTCACGCACTCCGCGCAGGAGCGGCAGTCGGCGCAGCTCGCGCAGGCGACGCAGTCCTCGTTCGTGTCTTCGCCGTCCGCGCGCGCCTGCTCGGCGACGAACCGTTGCGCGGGCAGGAAGACGGCGCCGATGTCGGACCGCCGCTCGGCTGCGGCGCCGTGCCGCGGCCCGTCGCCTGCGTCGTGGCGGACGCCATCGAGAATGCGAAGGGGGCCACCTGGACTCGTCCTGTACACGCTCATGCGTCAACTCCTTCTCTGGTCGCGCGGTGCCGCGCGCTCGGGCAGCTCCAGGCGCGCCAGCAGCTCGCCCGCCGGCGTGGCTGCCATCTGCGCAAGCTGCCGCAGGAAGATGTCCTCCATGTCGTAGCCGCGCGCCGAGAGGTCGTCGCGCAGCCCCTCGAGCTGGCGGACGAGGTCGCCGCCGCCGACCCGGATGACGATCGGGTTGCGGCTCATCGCCGCCCCTGCACCGCACCCAGCTCCGCCTGGAGCGTGGCCAGTGCCGCCGCCCCCTGTTCGAGTGCCTTCAGCCGCTGGGTCGCAAGCGTCGCCGCCCTCTCCTTCGCGTCGGCGGCGCGCTTCTCGGCCGACCTCGCGATGGCCGACCGCATGACCTCGTTCCACTCCCGCAGCTCCCTGCCGTGCAGGGCCACGTCACCGACCCCGCGGCGCAGCCGCTTCAGGAGGTCGGCGCCGACGGGCGAGCGCTCGAGCGCCGGGTCGGACGACTCCGCCAGGACCACAGCGGCCACGAGATCGGCGTGCTCTTCGAGCCACCTCTCGGGCTCGGCGACACCGAGGTTCTCGAACGTCTTCGCGAGCGCGCTCACAGCGCACCTCCGTCCGCGTCGCGGACCGGCAGCGGCAGCGCCGGCGCCCATGGGATGCGGCGGTCCCACGAGGCGACGATGCCGTTCCAGCCGTCGCCCATCTTCCGCGGCGTGGTGAGGATGCGCTTCTCGATCTCGCCACGCAGCGTCCGGAGCAGCTTCGCCTTGGCGACGTCGAGCCGAGTGCTGGCTTCGACCTGCTCGACCCACGTCATGAGGATCGTCGCCGCGTCCTGCGTGTTCGCGGCGCCCTTCGCCATGAGGTCGAGGTCGGCGTCCGCGGTGCCCTCGATGACGATCGGCAGGTCGCGCGCCTGGAGCTGCTCGCCGCGGGCGAGCGAGGCGAGTGCCAGGCTGGCCGGGCGGTCCTGCTCCAGCGACAGCCACAGGCCGAAGCGGCGCTGCACGTTCGGCGAGAGCAGCCGGTCGGCCAGCAGCTCCGACGGGATGACGTTGAGGCCCGTCCTCACGACGACGACGGGTTGGCCGGGGCCGCTGCGGCCGAGGCTGACGGGGCCCGTACGGCGGTTGCGGATGACAGTGTACTTCGTCGACATGAGTCCTCCCTGCGTAGAGTGGCCGCCCACGCCAGGAGACGGCGCGCCCGACGACGAGGAAGAGCAGTGCTCCAGATTCCGAGCGGCGGGAGCGTCGAGAGGATCGTGGGCGACCACGATCCAAGGGATGCGACAGGAGACCGGGGTTCTGTCAAGCACCTTTGTTCGAACACCCGCTTGACGGCAGCGGGGGACGCCGTGCCACTGATCGACCGCATGGCCAACACACCCCTCGCTCCGTTCCGTCTCGACCCCCGCGAGGTCCGCCGCGCCGGCGCCATCGCCAGAGCGCAGGAGCGGACACGCAGCGACGTGCTCAGGGAGGCGCTCCGCCTCGGGCTCGACAGACTGCAGGACAGCGTGTCGCTGTCCGCCAGGCTGCGGCGGGAAATCGACGCCTACCGGCGCGAACTCGGCCGAGGGCAGGCCACCGAGGAGGCTGCTGCGGTGGGATGACCCGACACGGCAGCCAACTATCCCCTATGGCGTCGGCGTGGGCGGGTTCGCAGGCGGCGTGCCAGGCTGCTGCGTTGAGGTCGCTTCAGATGCCGGTGGCGGAAGCATCACGGGTATGGGCGTAGGCCCCGAGGTTGGGAGAGACTCGGGTTCAGAAACTGAACGGCGCCCGGTGGCCTCGGGCGCGCGTCGCGGGGCTTCCGGCCGGCGGGGCAGCAGGCGAGCGAATTGCCTCACGAGCGCCCGTTGGTCCTCGTCCAGTCTGAACTCCGAGTTGCAGAGTCGTCCCTCGACCGCTCTCGCAGACGCCATGACGACGACGAGTTCCGGCGACACCTCCGTGCTGATCATCTCGAGCAGTCGTCCCGATCCAACAACCCCCTCGTGTTCGGTGGGAGGTGTCGGCAGCCTGCGACCATCCGCCAGGAGATCGAGACCGTGGCAGCGCAAGAACCTCCACCCGTCTCGCGTTGGCGTCGTGGCGATCATCATGATGGTCACATGGTCGGCGATCGCCAACAGCTCCATGTCAATCGGCGTGTCACCGCGGGCGCTCGGATCGAAGCCGCGGAAGCCACGGTCGACGGTGAACTTGACCCTCGTGGTTGAGGTCCCCCGAAACCGGTCATAACTGGTCTCGACGCGGTTGTAGCCACTCCTCATGTCGCACCCGAAGACGGGCAGGAGGAGGACGGCAAAAAATGGCAGTGCAGCTCGCATTCGGCGAGTGTCGCCGAACCCCCCTGCTGCCACAAGCTAGCGGTGAGCCCCGGCCCAACAAGCAACCGGGGTAGGCAAGCTCGGTGCGCTGCGAGGTCGACCTCTTACCGTTCACTTCCTGTGTGCCAGCGTCGTGGAGCACTGTCAGGCGGTACCATCGGCGCATGGACATTGCCGTGGAACCTTCTTCTTGGACCCGCCCGCCTTCGCCAGCGTGGCAAGGAACGCGTGCTGCGTCCGCACCACGCGGTCGAGATTGACCGCCATGACCACGTAGGCGGTCAGCCGCGCGATCTCCCGATCGAAGAATCCGCGCTCGCTCTCGAGCCCTTGGCCCGCGATCACGTGCAGGTGACCTTCCACATCCTCGGCCTGCGAATACTCCAGCTCGTCGAGCGCCGTGATCGCGGAGTCGACCGCCATGGTCCAGAGCGGCTGGGGGAGCTGCTCGGGCATCGGCCCCGCGTCGTTCAGCAGCATCGAGCGGAGGCTGTCACCGAACGTCACTCCGATCATCGCCGCCCGCGCTTCCCGCTCGTCCCCTTCGCCCCGAACCCCTCGCGCGCGAGTCCCTGCTCGAGCAGCGTCCGCACGGCGTCCGCCCTCGTCACCCCGAGCCCGGGCAGATCGCGCCCCAGCTTCACCGCGTACGCGTCGAGCCGCTCGAGGAGATCCTCGGGCAGCCGGAACGCCGTCTGCTTCGTCGCTACCATCCTCGTCGCCTCCGTCCTCGTCCCCTCGTCCACTGCCATCCCTCCCCGGTTCACGCGGCCTCGGCCAGGCCAGCCCCGGCGCGCCGCACCATCCTCGCCACCTGCGCGGGCGCGAACGGGCGGCCCGCCCGGCTCCGCATGCCACGCGCCTCGAGCCGCGCCGCCACCTCGCGGAGCGAGAGCCCCGCGGCCCGCAGGACGCCCGCCTCGTCGATGACCGCCTGCTCGGCCGCGACCTCGACGAGGCGCCCGTCGGCGTCGAGCGCGAACCCGTACGGCGCCTCGCCGCCCGTGTACTCGCCGGACGCGGCCATGTGGCGCATGGCGGCCGAGGTCCTCTCCCCCGTCGCCTCCCGCTCCCACTGGGCCACGCTGGCGAGCACGTTCAGGACGAGCCGACCGCCGGCAGTCCGGGTGTCGATCTGCTCGGACACGGACAGGAGCGCGAACCGGCCCTGCGCGAACCACCGCTCGACGAGGTCCCCGAGGTCGCGGACGCTGCGGGTCAGGCGGTCCAGCTTGCAGACGAGCAGGGCGTCCGCGCTGCCCTTGCGGAGCCGCTCGAGCGCGCGCCCGAGTCCCGGCCGCTCGAGCGAGCGGGCCGACACGCCCGCGTCCACCTCGACGGCGACGAGATCGATCTCGTACAGGCGGGCATACGCCTCGAGCCGGGCCCGCTGCTCGGCCAGGCTGACTCCGCCCTCCGCCTGCTTCTCGAGGCTGACCCGGATGTAGCCCACCGCCCTCGTCCTCGCTCCCGCCGGTCGCTTCGTCGCGCGCATGGTGGGAATGTATACCGTACGCTCTACACGGTCAATCGAATGTCGACTTCCGGGGCGGTCTTCCGTCACAGCGGGGACCCGCCGTTACGGGCGGTCGCGTTCGGGCTCGCGTTTTTGAACTTCGGCCGTTTCGGTCGCCCGAGTCGGCTTGCCGACAACTTCACCAAGAGGGGCGAAGTTCAAAAGTCGGGCGGCCCTCCTCGAGCGCCAAGCGAGCGTCCTGCAGCTTGCGGAGCAGTGCGTCCGATCGACCCGCGACCCACTCGGGATCGGGCCCCCACACCTCGCGCACGGTCTCGACGGCACGCCTGCCGGGCGGGTTGACGGCTCTGCGCCCCGCTCGGCCCCCGGGGCGTCCTGGGGGGCGTCCGCTGGCTCGACGGCTGTGCGGGGCTCCTGCTCGGTCACGGCGTCACACGGTCGAGCTCTCGACGGTCAACCGCGCCTGCCACGACAGCGGCGGCCAGTCGAGCGGCGGCGGGCTCGCCAGCTCCCGGGCGCGGGCTCGTCGAGCAAGGCGCGCACGGCGACGCTCGGTCCCGGCCACGGCGTCTCGAATGAGGTCGGCATCTAGTTGCCTCCGTTGCTCGGCGCCGGCTGCGCCGGCACCTCGTAGACGCCCGAGCGCGCTACCCGCTGAGCGACATCCCGGGTGGATGCGGGCGGCTGCCGCGGGGCCCTGGAGCGAGCCTCTCCGCGTTCTTGGCGACCCGTCGTCTCGGGTGCGGGATCGCCGGGGGGCGTCGCGGGATCAAGGCGGATCACTGACCACACGCCCGCGAGTCGTCCGAGGGAGTTGCGTTTCATCCGAACGTCCTCCCGAACATTGAATTCCACGCCGCGGCCGTCGGGTCCGGGGGCGGCCCGCCACCGCCTGGCAGGTGCTTCGCGATCTGCGCCAACGTGTCGCGCTCGGCCTGCTCGACCTCCCGCGTCCTGGCCAGAGCGAAGGGGTCGGTGTGTCCCTCGATCGCGTTCCCCACGAGCTGCCGGAGCAGGCGTGGCGGGACCGCGTCCACCTCGACGCTGCCGCCCTCGAAACCAGCCGCCCTCGAGTCGCTGGACTTGGTCGGTCGCGTCGGGAGGTTCCACTCCGCGATCTGCTCCTCGGTTACCGCGAGGCGCGTGAAGGTGATCGGCGCCGCGTCGGGCGCGAACTCGCGCAGCCGCGCCTCGACGGCGCGCGGGATATCCACGCCGCTCGGGTCATGATCGCCGAGGTAGTAGATTTGGGCGGGCTTGTCCTGCTCCTCGATCGCCTTCGCTGCCGCGTGCAGGAAGCTCAGCGACGCGTACCCGCGGCACACCATGAGCGGCACGCCCCACTCCTCAATCTCGCGCCATATGAGGTCGGCGACCGCGTCCTTCTCGAGCCAGATCTCGACGTACTGCCCCTGCTCGGCCCAGAGGTCGCGCCGATAGAGGCGCGAGCTATCCTCCATCATGCGGGAGAGCGACGAGTGCATCACCGGCCGCCGCTGCCACCGCGTGTTGTCCGCGAACGCGTCGAAGCCGATCTCGCCGTCGAGTCGCATCCGCGTCGCGAGGCGAACGACGGTGCGCTTGTATTCCGCCTCCGTCTTCTCGACGAGACCGAGTGACACGAGTCGGTAGAACAAGTGTCGGACCGTGATCGGGTCGGTCTCTTCGAGCAGGATGTCTTCGATCGCATCCTTGATGACCGCGATCTCGGCCTTCGACCGGCGGCCGGTGCTTGTGGGCCTAGACCCATTGCCGCCGCGATGGCGGCTCACGATACCCCCCGACGCGCGACGATCCCGCGCAGCCGGCGCCCGCGCAGCGCGTCCGCCTTCTCGACGAGGTCCGCGGCCGAGTCGCCGGGTGAGACGATCGCCCGCGAGCACTTCACCGCGTACGCGACCGCGCCATCGCCCAGGCCGCGCCAGCGCGACCTGCGACGCCAGCGCCGCACGTCGAGTGAGCCCCGCGCCCCGACTGCTCGACTCCACGTGCGCGACCACGCCGCGCGGAGCCGCCTCACGCGCGAGTCCGGCTCCACGACCACGACCGCGTGCGCGTGCACGTTCCACCGAGACCCGCTGACTCGTTTCCCATCGCATCGCTTGACCTCGACCGCGTACACCTCGACGAGCGCGCTTCTGCGCCACGCGACGGAGCGGCGAAGCCGCGCGCGAGCCGCAAGCAGATCCCCCACGCCGCCCGCGATCGTACTGCTCCCTACCGTGCATGTGACGAACAGCTTGTTCCCTTCGTGCTTCGCTAGAGCCTTCTCTGCCTTCCGCGCGAACGCTCGCCGCTTCCGCGGCTCGCAGTGCGCGCAAAGACGAGACCCGCAACATCTGTCGAAGATCGACAGCGTGTGCCGCGCACAGCGGGAGAGGCGGGACGCCTCTCCCGGCAGCGCGGGCCGCAGCAGCTCGATGATGATTGATTGCGCGGCCACGCGTTGCTCCCTCGCGCGCTCCGCGCGCTCCCGCAACGTCCCCCCGCGCCAGCTCTCGACACAAGATGAAACTGTCGAGTTGTGGGGGCCATAACTAGACGACGCGCGCGCGTGGACCTCCGGCGTCGCACTCACTGCCCGTCGAATCCGCATGGCGACCTCCGTCGAGGCCGCGAGCACGAGCAGGAGGGCGATGGCTTTCGGCGCCGCTCGCCAACTCCGGTGCAACGTGGTACTCATGATCTCGTCCTCGTGTTTGCGAAGCCCGCCTCAGCTTCCCCGAGCCGGCGGGCTTCGCGCTGTCTGGACTACCGATCCGTTCGGCGCGTCGCGTCGATCTCTGCGCGCGCGAGCGAACCGACGGCGCCAGTCGTCATCGCGCCCCATCGGCGCGCTCGCGCGTCTGCTCGATCACCGCAGCGTCGAGCCGTTCCAGATCGGCGTACAGCTTCCGGCCGACCGAGATGCAGGGGATGCGACCGGACCGCATGGACCTCCACGCGGCGACCGCGCCGATCCCGAACATGCGACCGAGCTCGGTCGACGTGACGAACCGCTTCGGTGTGTTGCTTCCCATGCCGCCACTCTGCAGCCGATTGTGTCTCGGCGCGAGAGGGCGGATAGCAGTCGTGGCGCGACGTCTATCCGCGACGCCGGCGCGCACTCACGACTCTTCGCGACTGCACCGCGCGGGCGAGGCGGTCACGCACGGCGCGGCCCGTCAGCGTCGAGACGGCGCAGTGGTCCACGTAGTTGAGGAAGTCGGCGATCTCCTGGTAGGTGAGGGGCCGGCCCGATACCGGCGTCGCCCGCCGCAGGAGTTGCATGGCGGCGAGCCCATCGTCAGGCGCGCGGTTGCCCCGGCGCCTCTCAGCCTGCAGCTTCGCCGTCTGCACGATTTCGCCCTGTACGTGGTCGAGGAGCGACAGCATGGCCTTCAGCGCGCTGTCCAGTCCGGTACCGAGGAGCCCGGCTTCGCGGAGCCGGCGTGTGCGCGAGGAGTCACGGACGGCCTCAAGCGCCTTCCTGAGACCCGCGAGGTCCTTGCTGTGCTGGCCGACGAGGCGGTGCCGCCGCAGCAAGTCTGCCTGCTCGGTGACAGACATGACGAGCGTGACAGCAGGGCCCCGTGTTTCGCGATTGCCTTCACACACCCAGGTGAATCCCTCGACCTCGACCTCGAGCTCGTTCGGGAGGCAGCCACGCTGTCGGCGCCACCGGGTCTCGATGGCCTTCCGTTTGGCGACCGGCAGGCTCATGACGCCGCCGTCCGGGCAGCCTGGGTACAGGGCTGGGTACAGTCGACTCTTCGGTGCGGGGCCAACCAAGCGTAAGCGCCCGAGATCACTGGCACGCCCGGCAGGACTCGAACCTGCGACCCGCGGCTTAGAAGGCCGCCGCTCTATCCAGCTGAGCTACGGGCGCCTGGTCGGGGAGGAGGGATTTGAACCCACGACTTCGAGCTCCCAAAGCTCGTGCTCTACCAGCCTGAGCCACTCCCCGAGGACTACGATGAGACCATAGCCGCAGGGCGCAGCGGAGGCAAGGCCCCGCCGCCAGGCCCACGCCAGGCCCGTGCCGCCGCCCGCCGCCGCGATTCGCTGATACACTCCGCGGCCTCATGGTACGCGCCGCGCTCGTCATCCTCTTCTTCGTGCTCTCCGGCTGCGGGAACGACGAGTCGCCCTGCACGGTCGTCAACGTCCCGCTCGCCATCACGGTGGACGGCCGTTCCGTCGCGACCTGCGGGACTTACGGTTGGGAGCTCCGCGTCCGTTCCTGCGACCTCGGGGGCGACGCCTGCGCCCAGCGGTGCGGCGCCTGCCAGGGCCCAGACCCGATCGACCGGGCGTGCGAAGGGCCGGACGCCTGCGAGCAGAGCTCGATCGACCTCGCACCAGGCGACCACCGTGTTTGCGTCGAGGCCATCCTCGTGAACGGCGACCTCGACTTCGAGACCTGCGAGGAGCTGTCTGTCTCGGGCGGGAGCGAGGTCGCGACACCGCTCCCGATCGCAATCGACACCGGGGACGCCTTCCCCTGCATCCGCGAGTGGACGTTCGACGGATCGACGTGCTGCAACGAGATCGTCGGGGCCTGCAACCCTCCCTGATTGAGGGATCGCTAGCCCGTGATGCAGTCGCCGTCGCAACAGCTCACGCACTCCGACTGGCGGTAGCACGTGAACGTGTCGTCCCCGAGCGCGCATCCCTGGTAGCTCTCGGGACAGCCGTCGCGGAATGGCTGTCTCTGGCAGGGCGCGCCGCCATCCTCGCCCTCGCCCTCGCCCTCGCCTTCGCCCTCGCCCTCGCCCTCGCCCTCGCCCTCGCCCTCGCCACCCGCGTCGGTCCCGGCGTCGAAGTAGACGCCGCCATCCAGGTCGTTGTCGTACTGCTCGCAATTCTGGTCGTTGTCCTTCTTGTGCATGACGGCGACGAGCGAGCCCTGGTCGCCATCCGCGAGCGTGACGGTCTGGTCAGTCGCGTTGAAGCAGTTGCGACGGGACAGGTCGTAGCCGCTGACCGTCAGGAGCCAGGCGCCCTCCCTCAGCCCGTCGCCCTCGGCCGGGAACACGAGGGAGTTGTCCGTGCACGGAGCGCTGGCGCGGATCGTGTCCGATCCCGGGATGTGCCCCGCGACCTCGACCTCGGCGACCTGGTTGTCGATGCAACCGTTGCCGTTCGCGAAGACCCATCTCACGTTGATTTGCATCTTCGGTTTGCTCTCGCGCTTGGAGGAGCAGGTCGGCAGCAAGAGGACACAGGCCAGGATGGTCGAGATTGTCGGTCGCATCTCGAGCCGAGGTTAAACCGGTATTCGGATGCATTCCAGCCCTCGAGAAGGGCGCTGACGGAGCACCCGACCTTTCCGTCTGGCCCTGCCCGATCCCTGGCGCACGAAGCGGGTTGCCTGTACCCTCCCTGCCGACCATGCGCGTCCTCCTGGTTCGACACGGCATCGCCATCGACGAGGAGCCGGGTCTCGGCGACGAGGAGCGCTACCTGACGCCGGAGGGTAGGGTGAAGACCCGCAAGGTCGCCGAGCTCCTCGCGGGTCGAGGTGTCGGGATCGACCGCATCCTAACGAGCCCGCTCGTCCGGGCGACCCAGACCGCCGAGATCGTCGCGCGCGAAGTCGGTTGCGAGGACGTCCGCGTCACGCTCGCGCTGGTTCCCGGTGCGACGTTGTCCAGCGTCGACGCGGCGCTGGCCGCCGGCAAGAGCTCCGGCACACTCGCGCTGGTCGGCCACGAGCCGTCGATGAGCGCGATCGCCGCACACCTGATGGGGCTCGGCCGCTTCCCCAGGCCCTTCAAGAAGGCGGGTGTCTGCGCGATCGCGCTCGGCGGCCCGCACGCGGTCGGCAAGTTCGAGTTCTTCGTGACCCCGAAGGGACCGACGCTCGAAAGGACTCTGGAGGAGAGGTGAGCGTGAGGGCTCTCCTCGTCATCCTCCTCGCGCAAGGAGGGGTCGCCTGCTCCGGCGTCGTCGACGCCAGAGGCGGCGACGGGGGATCTCAGGCGAAGGGTCCTGCGGCTCCGGCGGCGCCACCCGAGGTCCCCGACGTCCGCGAGACCGCGGCGCCGATCGCGCACGGGATCGTGACGACGACGAGCGTCAACGTCGCTCCCCGACCCGCGTCGGAGAGCCTCCTCGGGATGCTGCGCTGGGGAGCACGCTTCGAGGTCTACGAGCGGTCGGGACCGTCGGGCGGATGCCGCGATCCCTGGCTCAGGATCGGCCACGAAGAGTGGCTGTGCTCGACGGGCGTGACGGCGCGCGAGGGCCGCGAGCCGCAGCCAGGGTTCATCCCGCCGCAGCCGCGCCTCGAATCGGACCTGCCCTATCGGTACATGAGGGTCACGGCCGACGAGCTGCCCGTGTATCGCCGCCCACCGCGCGTGGGCGAGGAGCCTTCCACGGTGCAGGAGAGGGTCCTCAAGAAGGGGTACGTGCTGACCATCGACAAGTTCGTGAACATCTACCAGCGCGAGCTCTACCGTACGCCCTACTACAAGTTCGTTCCGCGGGACGGCACGCACGTGGTCACGGGGCCCGCTTTCCGCGGCGTCGAGGTCCGCTCGATGTCGGAGCTGCCGCTCGGGTGGATCACGGACCCCACCGCGAAGGCCTACGAGGCGCCGAGCATGGACGCCCCGAACGAGCCGATCGAGCGGCACACCAGGGCGAAGATCCTGGAGAAGAAGCGTGGCCGGGGCGAGCAGTGGTACCAGCTCGACCTCGGCGCAGGCAGGCCGCCAGTCTGGATCGGGTCGCTGCAGCTCGCCTATCTGGACCGCGTGCCCCGGCCGCGAGGGGTCGGCGCGCGCGATCGCTGGGTGCACGTCTCGCTGCGCAACCAGACCGTCGCGATGTACGAGGGCGACCGGATGATCTTCGCGACGCTCGGGTCGAGCGGCGACGACGAGCATCCCACGCCGGCGGGCCTGTACCGCATCGAGTCGAAGCGGATCAGCGCGACCATGGACAACGAGGACAACCTCGCGGGCCCGTACCTGATCCAGGACGTTCCGTGGGTCATGTACTTCCACGCGAGCTACGCCCTGCACGGAGCGTTCTGGCACGACCGGTTCGGGCTGCGCACGAGTCACGGCTGCATCAACCTCGCCCCCAACGACGCTCGGCGGATGTTCGGCTGGATCAGGCCGGAGCTGATCGCGGGCTGGCACGCCATCTTCTCGCGGCCGGGGCGATCGGGATCGGTCGTCGAGATCTCCGAGTGATCATTCCTCGAGCGGCGGCTCGAAGTCCTTGCCGGGCGTGCCCTGCATGCCGGCCATGACGAAGTCCCACCACTCTTGCCGGCGATATTCGTCCATGCCCATCAGCTCGACGCCCATGCCGATCTCGCGCCCCGAGACCTGGCGGCGGACCACGCAGGCCACGCAGAACTCACCCGCGGTCACGGGGTGGACGATCGTCAGGGCCAGCTCGTCGCCGACGCTGCGTGGCCGGTCGGTCAGGAGGAAGATGCCTCCCTTGGAGACGTCGCGAGTGTGCATGACGTGCAGGTCGTCGAGCGTCTGCAGGCGCACCTCGAGCACGGCTGCGATCCGATCGAACTGCCGGACGAGGCGGTCGGGCGGGGCCTTGTCGCTGGTCCGCGCGAACGGGGTCGAGTCGGCGTCGTCCGGGCTCGACTGGCGGACGAACGCGATGAAGCGCCCCCAGCGCGCCAGGGGCTCGCGACCGTTTCCGTAGAGCTGCAGGCCCAGGCCCGGGTTCCTCTCGCGGCCGTTGTCCAGCGGCACGGCGTGCACCGCCATCGCGTGGAGCGCGAGCTCGTCGTCCTCGGGCGGTAGGTGCAAGTCGAGGCGCAGGAGCTGCCTCATCGGCACGACGGTCTTCGCCGTGCGGACGAAGACCCCGCTCAAGCTCACGTCCTCGGTCTCGAGGACCGTGTAGCCGGTTCCCTTTCCCCAGGTGAGGATCAGGGGCAGGCGATGGCGATAGCGGTGATAGCGGCGACCTGGTGCGCTCATGGCAGGCGGGGGCCGTGATCGTACACGGAAGGCGCCCCCCGCGCGAGCGGCATGGGGAAGGGGATCACACGCGGAAAATCGCGCCCGGGGCGCCGTACGATCACGCGCGGACGGAAAGGAGCCCTCGCGATGTCGCAGACAGTCGCCTCGCTTGCTCGGCCTTTCATTCTCCTCATCGTGGTGGGGTGCGGCGGCGTGTCGCCCGGAGACCCGGGGGACGGCGGCGCCGACGGCCGGGCCGAACCCGATGGGGATGGGGATTCGGACGCCGACACCGACGGCGACTCGGACGGTGACTCGGATACGGATTCAGACACCGACGCGGACGGCGACGGCGACGCCGACGCCGACGGTGGCTGCGGCGACTCCGTGGTGCAGAAGGGCGAGGAGTGCGACGACGGCAACGCCTCGAACGGCGACGCGTGCCTGAGCACGTGCGTCCTCGCGGCCTGCGGCGACGGCTTCGTGTGGGGCGGGCGAGAGGCTTGCGATGACGCGAACGATGTCGAGGACGACGCCTGCACCACGTCCTGCCGGCAGGGGACCTGCGGCGACGGAGTGGTCCAGGAGGGGGAGGCCTGCGACGACGGCAACGACGAGGAGTCGGACGGGTGTCTGTCGACCTGCGTCATGGCGTCGTGCGGGGACGGATTCGTCCAGGCCGGACTCGAGGACTGTGACGACGCCAACGACCTGGGGGCGGACGACTGCGTCCTGTGCAGGGATGCGCGCTGCGGCGACGGTGTCGTATGGGACGGCGTCGAGCAGTGCGACGACGGCAACCAGAACCAGGACGATGGGTGCTCGTCGTCCTGCATCGTCGCGACCTGCGGAGACGGCCTCGTCTGGTCAGGTCGCGAGGCATGTGACGACGGCAACCAGGTCGACGACGATGCCTGTGCCAACGATTGCCGGCTCGCGAGCTGCGGGGATGGCGTGGTCCAGGAGGGTGAGCAGTGCGACGACGGCAACGCCGACGACACCGACGGGTGCCTGACGACCTGCGTGGGGGCATCCTGCGGCGACGGCCACCTGCGCGCCGGAGCCGAGGAGTGCGACGACGGCAACGGGTCCGCCACGGACGGCTGCATCGCCTGCGAGAGCGCAAGGTGCGGCGACGGGTACGTCCAGGCCGGCGTCGAGGAGTGCGACGACGCCAACGAGTCGAGCGGCGACGACTGCGTGGCCGGCTGCAAGACGGCCGGCTGCGGGGACGGGTTCCGGCACGAGGGGTTCGAGCAGTGCGACGACGGCAACGAGGCGAACACCGATGCCTGCCTGAACACGTGCGTCAGCGCCACCTGCGGCGACGGCAACGTGCGCGCCGGAACCGAGGAGTGCGACGACGGCAACCAGAGCAACACGGACGCCTGCGTCGCGGGCTGCCAGGACGCGGAGTGCGGCGACGGCCACGTGCAGGCCAACGTCGAGGACTGCGACGACGGGAACGCGTCGAACACCGACTCGTGCGTCGTGGGCTGCGGGGCCGCGATCTGCGGCGACGGCTACGTCTGGGCCGGCAACGAAGCATGCGACGACGGGAACGAGAACGACAACGACCAGTGTCACAACAACTGCAGCGCGGTCGGCTGCGGCAACGGGGTCCGCGAGGGCAACGAGCCGTGCGACGACGGAAACCAGTCGAACACCGACGCCTGCCTGAATAGCTGTCTGAGCGCGACCTGCGGGGACGGCTACCGCCGTACCGGCGTCGAGCAATGCGACGACGGGAACGGGTCGCAGGTCGACGCCTGCCTGAACGACTGCCGCGACGCGACCTGCGGCGACGGGTTCATCCGGGTCGGCACGGAGCAGTGCGACGACGCGAACCAGGTGGACACCGACGACTGCGTGCAATGCCAGGACGCGCGCTGCGGCGACGGCTACGTCAGGGAGGGCGAGGGCGAGGGCGAGGGCCGCGAGGCCTGCGACGACGGCAACGAGATCAACACCGACGACTGCCTGTCGAACTGCCAGTTTCCGTACTGCGGCGACACCAACGTCTGGGCCGGCCACGAGGAGTGCGACGACGGCAACCTGGTCGACTACGACGACTGCACCTCGGCCTGCGAGCAAGCCGGGTGCGGGGACGGCATCCTCTGGTACGGCCACGAGACGTGCGACGCGGCGAGCTGCTTCGCGGACTGCTCGGGCCCCGTCGGATGCAGCACGGCGACGATTGTCGAGGCCTTCTCCAACGACATGCACGGCTGCCCCGGCGACGTGACGTTCGAGGCGCGTGCGGAGTCCTGCGCAGCGGGGTGGCACGTCTGCTCCGCGCAGGAGTGGATGGAGAGGAACACGTACCCGATCTCTCCGGCGCACGACTACTGGACGAACGACGCTCTGCGCTACAGCTGGGGGGTCGAGTACGACACGGGAAACTGCTTCGTCGATACGGACGCCGATCCCAACGCGACCGCCATCTGCACGGACGGAGAAGGTGGCGACGTGCCGATGAGGGTCTGCTCCCCGAGCCAGCCGGATCCGGAGGGGAACTACTGCACCTGGGTCGGCTGTGGGTGGGAGGCAGTGTGGCCGAGCTACTACTTCGGGGGCTGCTCGATGGGTGCGACGGCCGGCGTCCTCTGCTGCCAATGACTTCAGCCGCGTGTGTGATGCCGTCGCGCTGTGGACCTGCTAGTCTGCCTTCGGCCGATGGATCGCGGCGACGAACGGCAGAAGCTCGAGCGTACGCTCCTTCGCGACGTCGGGAAGGCCATTGCCGACTTCGACCTCGTCGCCGATGGCGATCGAATCATGGTCGCGATGAGCGGAGGCAAGGACTCCTACGCGCTCATGCACGCTCTGGAGGCGTTGCGCGGGCGAGCGCCGATCGACTTCGAGCTCGTCGCGGTGCACCTCGACCAGGGCCAGCCGGGGCACGACCCGCGGCCGCTCGAGCAGTGGCTCGGGGAGCGATGCATACCGTACCGGTTCGTCCGCGAGGACACCTACTCCGTGGTCCTCGAGAAGGTACCCGAGGGCAAGGCGTACTGCTCGATGTGCTCGCGGCTGCGGCGCGGCATCCTGTACACCACCGCGCGCGGGCTTGGCTGCACGAAGATCGCGCTCGGCCATCATCGGGACGACGTGATCGAGACGCTTCTTCTCAACCTGTTTTGCTCGGGCCAGCTCAAGGCCATGCCGCCGAAGCTCGTCTCGGATGACGGCTGCAACGTGGTGATCCGTCCGCTCGTGTACTGTGCCGAGGCCGATCTCGCGCGCCTGGCCGCCTCGTCGCACTTCCCGATCCTGCCTTGCAACCTCTGTGGCTCGCAGCCGGATCTCGAGCGACAGTTCGTCAAGCGCTTGCTCCGGGACCTCGAGGCGCGGCATCCTTCGGTTCGCGCGAGCATGCTCTCCGCCCTGACGAACGTGAGGCCGACCCACCTCCTGGATCGCGATCTGTGGCGATCGCTCGGCCTCGACGTGGCGCGCGCGGACGGCGAGGTGAGGGAGTCATTGACTCGCCGCCGCTCCGGCACGGTCGCCTGACTGCCCGAGGAGCTTGCCCATGCCCGACGGACGAAAGGGATACCGGGGAGTCGCGCTCCGAAAGCTCGAGGAGTGGGACGTTGCCGTGTGGGCCGACGTGGAGGTCGACACCGACCGCGGGAGCTTCCGGGGCGTCATCCTCCCGCGGGCGGAGACCGAGGACGACCTGCACGTCGTGCTCAAGCTCCAGCACGGCTATAACCTGGGCGTTCGCGCAGACCGCATCCGCCGGATGCATCAGGTCGCCCGCAAGGAAGCGGCGTACAAGATCCCCGAGAAGGAGTTCCCGTTCGACTCCGGACGGCCGCGCGTGAAGCTGCTCGGAACGGGCGGAACCATCGCGAGCCGCCTCGACTACCGGACCGGCGCGGTGATTCCCGCGTTCACGCCGGGCGAGCTGTACGGCGCGGTCCCCGAGCTCGCCGACGTCTGCAACCTCGAGACCGAGAAGCTATTCGGCATCTTCTCCGAGAACATGACCTCGAAGGAGTGGATCGCCATCGCGAAGGCGATCGGTCGCGAGATCGAGCGGGGCGTGGACGGGATCGTGATCGGCCACGGGACCGACACGATGCACTACACAGGGGCTGCCCTCTCCTACATGGTCCAGCGCTCGCCGGTCCCCATCATCCTCGTGGGCTCGCAGCGCTCGAGCGACCGGCCGTCTTCGGACGCGGCGCTCAACCTCCGGAACGCGGTCCGCGCCGCCGCGTACTCCGATGCAGCCGAGGTCATGGTCTGCATGTTCGGGACGACCTCGGATCGCTGGGCGCTCCTGCACCGCGGCACGCGCGTCAGGAAGATGCACTCGTCCTACCGCTCGACCTTCCGGACCATCGGAGACGTTCCCATCGCGCGAATAACGCCGGAGTCGTTCGAGCCGATCCGCACCGACTACACGCCGCGACGCAGGGACCGCGAGGTCGAGATCGACGCCGTCTTCGAGGACAAGTGCACGATCCTCTACTACTACCCCAACATGCAGCCCGACGTCGTCGACGCGCTGGTCGGCGCCGGCTACCGCGGCATCGTCATCGCGGGCACCGGGCTGGGGCACGTCAACCGCGCGCTGTTCCCCGCCATCGAGCGCGCAATCGCGAAGGGCGTCGCCATCTACATGACCGTCCAGACCCTCTGGGGCTACACCCAGATGCATGTCTACGACACGGGACGCGATCTCATCCACATGGGCGTCGTGGGGTGCGGCAACATGATCCCCGAGACGGCGTTCATCAAGCTCGGCTGGGCGCTCGGCAAGACGCGCGACCTCGACGAGGTGCGCCGCATCATGTTGACCCCGATCGCGGGCGACCTGACCGACCGCGAGCCGTTCGACGGATACGTCGTCCTGCAAGGCGGTCTGCCTGAGGTCGAGGCCTTCCTCCGCCAGCACCCCCTCTGATGATCGGGGACACGCACCCGATCTGCAACCTGTCGAAATCACGTGGCTTCTGGACACAACCGCGCGAATCGCGACGCCGCCTGCCAGGCGCCAAACAGATCGCGCGGTTGTCCCCGAAAGAGGTGCTATCTCGATGGGTTAGCGATCGGGTGCGTGTCCCCGATCAGGATGGTCTCGAGCGTGGGAAGGAGTCGGGCGCCGTCGGTGCGGCCGGCCGCGCGGCGAACGGCGACTCCCGTGGCCTGGCGCAGGCGACGGGCGGGCTCGGCGATCGAGCGGACCTCGGGGTCGGCGGCGGCGGCGCGGCAGAGGGCGTCGAGCTCCTTGGCAGTCATCGGCTGAAGGCCATGTCGTTCGACGATCTCGCGGGCTCGCGCGTCGGGGTCAGCCGCCAGCTCCCTGAGGACGGGCTCGAGCGCGGTGCGGCATAGCTCGCCCGACGCGACGAGGGCGAGGAGCTCGCCGAGCCTGTCGTCGTCCACGGCGCCGGTCTCGACGCCGCCGCGAGCGAGGCCGGTCAGCCAGTCCGTGAGGAGCGACGCCAACAGGCCCGGGGCCAGGCGCGTTCCGGAATGCAGGCGATCGAACAGGGAAGCCCGCCCCGATCGCACCAGCGAGGACGAGAGCTCCGCCGACAGGCCGAGCGCGCGGTAGCGCTCCCAGCGGGGGCCCGGAAGCGTCGGGTGCGCGGCCCTCAGCGTCTCGACCGTGTCGGCGCGGATTGCCGTGGGCGGCGTGTCGGTGTCCGGGTACATCCGATCGGCCCCGGGGAGGATCCGCTCGAAGTCGGTCGCGCCAGGCAGCGCAGCGAGGACCTGTCGGGTCTCGGAAGGCACGCCCGCGAACGCCTCGCGGGCGCGCGCGACGATCTCCTCGGCGGCCGTGCGGGTGTCGCGTTCGTCGCCCCAGGTCACGACCAGCGCATCACCGTCTTCGGCGCCCAGCGTTCGTCTCAGCGCGGCCCAGTCCGCGGCGGACGAGCCCCCGTCGGAATGGAACAGATTCGGACGGTCGTCGAGGCATGCGACTACCCGGACGCGACCGCTGATCTCGTCGGCGAAAGTACGTCCCGGACCGACGCGCCGAAGGAGGAGGCCCGCCCATCCAGGGAGCCTGACGGCCATGCAGAGCGGCCCGGGCACGTCCGTGCCTGGTCGCGTGATCGGCGAGAAGGAGTACGAATCATCGGGGCGCATGGCGCGACGCCCCAGCTCCTCGCGCAGATCGAGAAGATCTCTCTGCCTCAGCGCCTCCCCCGCCACGAGCCGCGGGATGGAGCCGATCCGCGGAACGCCCTTGATCTCGACGCGCGTCCCGCCTCGGATGGACACGTTCACGTCCTGTCGCGCCGCGCCGGCCCCACGCCTGACGCGCCCGGTCAATCGCACCGCGCGGGCGATCGCCGCCACGGTGGCTCCGACCTCGTCGGGCGTCCGGCAATCCGGATGCGTGATGACCTCGATGAGAGGCGTGCCGAGGCGGTCCGCCGCGAAGTAGATCTCGTGCCGGCGATCGCCGCGTTCCCGGCAAGAGTCCTCCTCCAGCGTGAGCCATGCGATCCGTATCCGCCGGCTCCCGACCGGGACCCAGCCCTGGGCGCCGACGATCGCCGTGCGCTGAAACCCCGTCGGGATGCTGCCGTCGAGGTACTGCTTGCGCGAGACGTGCACCTCGTCGACGGGCTCGCAGCCGAGCAGGAGCGCGGCCTCGAGCGCGACCTCCAGCGCCTCGCGGTTCAGCGGGAAGGGAGGCGTGTCGTCCATCTCGTACGTGCAGACGTTGTCCCGGTACAGGAGGTAGTGGACGTTCTTCCTCGTCCTGAACTCCATCAGGGCCGTGCCGTCATAGGCCCCCATCTCCGAGAGGGTCGGCCTCATGTGGCGGATCAGCTCCGCGTCCGCCGGCGAGTCACCATGGGAGACCCGAACCGGGCAGCGGCAGAAGAGCTTGGAGCGAGTGGCTAGCTGCTGGTGGATCTCGACTCCTGCCATGAGGCCGAGGGCCTCGTAGTCGAGCTGTGGTATCTGTGGCGCCATCGTCGGGGCCGCGAGTGTATCAGACCCCACATCGCAGGAATCTTGACCCTTCGGCTGGACATGACTAAAGGAGGGACCATGCGTGGTCCTCGTCGGCTCGTGGTGCTCTTGTTCGCGTCTCTGGTCGGGCTCGCCGGGTCGGTCTGGGCTCAGTCCCCGGCCGGCTTCATCGGCCTCGTGTGCAAGCCGGTCACCAGGGACCTCGCTCGGGCGAATGGCCTTCAGACCAACGAGGGTGCCCACGTCGTCGAGGTGGTGCCGGGCAGCCCCGCGGCGATCGCGGGGATCCGCGAGGGGGACATCGTCATCGACCTGGATGGTCGCAAGGTCGCGGACCCCGAGATCCTGGCCGAGCGGGTCGCGTCCCGGTCGCCGGGCGCGCGCGCGACCGTCGAGGTCGTGCGGCATCGGCAGCGCATCCGGGTCACGGTCGTCGTGAGCTCGCCCCGCTCCGGCCCACCCCGGTCGGATCTTCCCAAGGCCGTGCTCGGCGCCGTCAGGGCCAAGTCCTGAGCTAGGGCGCCTGCCGCCCGAGCTCGCTCCACTCCAGCATCGCGCTCTCGAAGCTCGCGGGGGCCTCGGCGGCCACGTTCGTGATCCGTCCGGAGTCGTCCATCGTGGCGACGAGCCGCGGCGACACGAAGGCAAACATCCGCGGCACCCCGATGCGAGCTGCGCGGGCGATCACGTCATCCCGCCACGCCACGTTCAGGCGCGTGGAATGCCGCTCGACGAGCCCGCGGATCGCCGCGACGTCGCCCGTCGCCTTGATCCGTTGCAGCTCCGCGAGCAGCTCGCCCAGCGCGCGCCGCATCGCCTGCGGGTCGGCTACCCTCAGGTAGAAATGGCCGTCGCGGCGCTCCTCCGCCACCGTGCCCTTCTCCATGGCCCACCCGAGGATCAGCGCACGCGCGCGGATGTGATCCTCCTCGATGGTCTCTCCCTCCGGGATCTTGCGCAGGCCTGAGAGCGCCGAATTGACGAAGCCGCGGTACCCGGCGTCGGCGCAGCGCGAGTCGGGGAGGATTCCGAGCTCGACGAGCTTGGGGTCGTGCAGGTGCCACAGCGCCACGAGGTCGGCACGGGCCTCCTCCAGCGTCGAGTAGAACTGCTGCAGGTGCTCGTGCGGATCGGCGTCGGTCAGCACCCGCCCCGAGCCGTGGCCCGTGACCTCGTGGAGCGCCACCAGGGCCGGCAGGGTGTGAGGCGAGCAGCGCTCTTGCTCCTCCGCCTCCTCGGGGGACCATGCGAACTCGCGGGTCAAGCGGCCTCCGGTCGCCGCGTCGACCGCGTCCGTGATGTTGGTGAGGAAGAAGTTCCTGCTCCCGTGCGCCTCGCGGATCGACTGGTCGTTTGGCAGATTGATTCCGGCCGGCGAGATCGGGCCGCCGTCTCCCGTCTCGACGACCGCCGTGACCGCATTCGCGACGAGCGGCTTGAACTCCGACCGCCGGTACTCGGCGAGCCAGGGCGTGCGCTCCTCGAAGTACCGCGCGTTCTGGGCGAGCTTCTGCATCATCTCGGTCCGAGACCTGTCCACGAACGAGACGATGCCTTCCCACGTCCCCTTCGCTCCGCGCGCGTCCCCGTAGGACTCGATGAAGCCGAGGATCGCATCCACGGTCGGGTCGTCCTGCACCCAGGCGATGTTGTAATCGCGGAACGCCTGCGGATCCGCGGTCTCGAACCACCTGATGAGGTGGCCCAGGTAAACTCGCTGGGCCTGTCCCGCGAATGGAAGCGCCGCGCGCAGGTGGCCGATCACCCGGCCGAGCTCCTCGGCGTACAGGCCCGGCTCGGTTCCACCGCCGCCCGCTCGGTAGGGAAGCTCGACGATCCGTCCGCCCTGCTTGGCCACCCGCGCGTTCAGCGGGAAGCGATCCCTGAAGCCCCTCAGGTCGGCGAGCGTGACGTTCTGGTAGAACGTGTTTGCCGACCCGGTGATGATGTCCTGACCGTCGGGCGGCGACTTCTGGACGGTGAAGGGATCGAAATCCGGATCGAAGATCGGGCGCCGGAGCTCCTCGAGCTTCGCCGGCAAGCAATCCGCGCCGCCCGCGCAGAGCGCCGCGCCATTGGCCAGCGCCTGGCGCGCAGCGGCCCCGAGCTCGTCGAAGGTGAGCTCCGGAACGAACTTGCGCGAGGTGATCGCGTTGTGCACGCCGTGATGGATCCACAGCTTCTTCGCGTAGCGCCGGATCTTCTCCAGGGCTGGTCCATCGATTCCTCGCGCGTGCCCGAGGATTGCTTCGATGAGGTCCTTGATCTCGAGGTTGTGCCGGTAACGCTGGTCGTACGTGATGCGATCACCGGCGATGGCCGCGCGGTAGAGGTGATACCCGAGCGTTCGCTCCTCGAGACTGAGCTCGCCGAAGCGGTCTGCGCGGATCTGGACGAGACCGATGTCGTCGACGGTCTCGACCACCGCCGGTCGCTCCGCGTCGGGAGCTCCCCGATCCTGCGCGGGTGTCTCGTCGCCGGCCGCCGCGGAAGCCGCCGAGCCGTCGCCGCGTGAATCTCGTGCCGGGGCGGGCGTCTCGCGACGTTCCTCCCGCGACCGCGATTCGGAGGAACAGGCCGTCACCCAGAGTACCAGGGCCGAGGCCAACCAGAGGTTCCCGAGCCGGCGCAGTTCGCACATGGCGCGCACTCTGGCAAAGAGGCGACCCATCGGCAAGTGGGCTGCCTCATGCCCATCCGGTTGCTTGCCAGACGCGGGCCCAACAGGCGACAGGCGACAGGCAACTGGCAACTGGCAGCCGCCGGACGCACGCGCTGCTC
>JACPQR010000138.1 GCA_016190375.1 Deltaproteobacteria bacterium | reverse complement strand
GCTCTGGCGAGACGATGCATACGTGGACCTGAGGGAAGGCGTCGACTTCGACTTCGCCGGCTACCTGTCGCGCGAGCAGACCGAGTCGCCCGCGGAGGTCCTGTCCCGCACGGTGCTCGCGTACGCCCGAAGCCAGGGCCTGCCCTGCAAGACAGTCGCCGACGCGAACCGGCGGCGCTCCGTGATCCGGGACGAGCTCTCGATCCTGCCCGAGGAGCCGGCGGCCATGAGGTCGCCGACGCTCCCTGGAGCCTACGAGGTCGGCAGCGACCTGGGCGGCGGCCTACGCCACGGCGTCCAGCTCCGCGTTCAGAGCTCGAGCGGAAGCACGGTGATCGACTGGTCGTCGTCGATGCCGGCGCTCTACGGCCACACTATTTCGTTGACCTACGAGCCCGCGACGGAGACGGACGCGCAGGTCCTCGCCGACCACGGCGGGATCGACGGCGCTTCCCCGTGGCTCTACCGCCTCCGTCCCGTCCTGAGCGTTGACGGAGAGCCGATGGCCCAGGGCCCCGCTGACGACCCCGGCCGCGAAGCCAGGGTGGAGGTCATCCTCGGTCACCCCTCCCGCTACCGCGAGGCGAGAAGCGCCGTGCACCCAGTTGTCGTGGGCGGCGTCTACGCATTCATCCTCGATGTCGGAGGTGACCTACGCAAGGCCAGAGAAGCCAGCCGAGCGAGGATGGCGTCTCTGCCCGCCGGCGACCTGAGGACGGCGGAGAAGCTGCAAGATTGGGGTCTCGACTGGTTCGCCGAAAGACACCGTGCGTACGACGTCATCGCGGGAGTGACCTGGAACCGCCTTCTCTTGGACGTGAACGAGGCGATGGCGTCGCTGAGGCCCCGGGTGACGACGGTAGGCGGAGCGGTCGTCTCGCTGGCGAGGGACAGGGTGGTGTTCGACGCGGGGCGAGTCCTCGTATCGCCGTACGCCATCGACGGCGACCAGGGCCGGAGCGCGTTCATCACCAAGCTCGCCGGCCACACCGGCAGCTTCCTCGAGCACCGCGTCGCCCAGGGACACTGGAACCGCAACCAGTGGTCCGCCGTGCGGGTCGTCCAGCGCGCCAGAGCCACAGGCCAGGTCGTCATGACGATCGAGCCCGCTACCGAGAACCTCCTCGACATCGTCAGCGCCCCAGACGACCTCAAGGAGGACATGCGGGCACGGCTCCGCTCTGGCCACGTCATCACGGTACCCCAGCTCCCGGTGACCGACGCTGTCCCGGGTGACCTGCATGCGTACATCGCGGTCCGCGAGGAGACGGGCGAGGGAGCCTACGTCGTCGAGGGAGCGATCGACGGCGACCTCGGCGAGGCGGGCGAGGAGGAGGGAGCAGGCAGCGGTGGGGGAAGCTGCGAGGACTCGTCGCAGCCCACGGACTCCACGGTCAACCTGGCGAACGGGAACTACACCTTCAGCGAGACGGACCTGACGCTCCCCGCCCGAGGCATCCCGATCGTGTTCACGCGCACCTACAGTTCTCTGGACGCACGCTCCCGGAGCCTCGGTCCAGGCTGGTCGCACAGCTACGAGCGCCGCCTGGACGAGGATCGGGCGACAGGAGACGTGAGCTACACCGACGCGGAAGGCCGCAGGCGCACCTGGCGTTCGCTCGGTGGGGACCTGTACGACCCGCCGCCCGCGCGATTCCACACCCTCAGCAAGGACGCCGACGGCTTCTCACTCGAGTCCCCCGACGGCCGTGTCGAGCGCTTCGCGTTGTCGGGCGAGCTCCTCCACGAGGACAATCTCAACGGCAACCGTGTCACGCTCGACTACCTCGGCGGCCGCTTGGTCTCGGTCACGGATGCAGCGGGCCGGCTGGTTGTCTCCTTCACGTACACGCCAGAGGGCCGCCTGGAGACGGCCAGCGACATCGCGGGCCGCGAGGTCCGCTACGCCTACTTGCCATCGGGCGACCTCGCCTTGTAATTGATCCGGGACACGCACTCGGCTTGCAAGTAGCTGAAAGGCCAGGGCGTTCTGGCGCAGCCGCGCGTTTTGTGAGCGATGGCGATGAGCGTCCCTGGAGGGCGGGCCGGCCGCAGTCTGAGGACGTCGGCGCTAGATTCCCGCGGGATCAAGTACGCGACCTCGCAGATGAGGATCTACGAGGGCTCGAATCAACCCGAGGGCGATTGCTGCGGCGCGCGACTGACTACGCAGCGGATCTCAGATTGTCCCTGATGACCCGTGGGTGACGCGCCGCAATGCGCAGCAACGCGAGGCCCGGACCATCCGGCACGACGCGGTCCTGCTCCCAGTTCCGCAGCGTGTGGACGCTGATGCCGAGCGCGCGCGCGAAGTTCTCTTGAGTAAGGCAGATGAACCTCCGCAGCGCTGCGACATCGCCGGGTCGAAGGTCACCCGCCACGATGCGCTCCCTTTGGGCTCGGGTGAGTGCGCGTCGCAGCTCTTCACGTGTCAGCTCTGGTCTACTTGCCATGTCGCTCCTCCAAGAACTCCCGGTACACCTTCTCTTCGTTCTTTGTGGCCCACCACGCGCTGATGATCCGAATCACGTCGTCCGAGCGTTCGGTCCACACGACCAGGACGAGCCCGCGGCGAATCGGTCCAATGGACTTGAATCGGTCTTCCGCTTCGCTGTGCTCCACGTCGTAGATTTCGAGGACATCTTCGCTGTCCGTGAACAGTTCCTTCGCTTCCTCGAAGGTGACCCCGTGAAGCTTCTCGTTGCGGGCCGCCTTCTTCGGGTCCCAATCGAACCGCACGACCCAGTATAAGCTATTAGCTTAGTGCGTCAACGAAGACCCTTGCATGGCGGTGCATCGCGCACGACATCAACCCCCGCGCATTCCTTCACCTCGTGACGCGGCTGGTCGTGCATTGCTTGCCGGACGCGAAGCGTCGTGACCTCCTGCCGGACCGCGTCCTCGTCGCGCGCCTGCGCGGCTCACGGAATCCGCCGCCCGTCTACACGCTGCTGCTGGACGGGTTGCGCAGCAGGCGCGGGCGGGGAGCGAGCACGTCGATTTCGCTCGCCGAGTAGTGGCGAAGAGCGACCGTTCCGAGGCAACATCGTGCCTGACCGTGCCGAGCCGAAAGAACTCCCAGCGAGCACCCAAGTCGACCCTCAAGTCGGACCGCGCGCCGAGGCCGCTCGGGGCGAGGAAGAAGGACCAGTGCACCCTGACGATGCGCCTGGGGCCGCAGACCGGCGCGGTCTTCCCGGTGCGCGGAGGCTCGATGGTCCTCGGTCGAGCCGACGACGCCTCGGTGAGGATCGACGATCCCGAGGTCTCGTGGCGCCACGCCCGCGTGTACCGGAGCGGCGTCGCCTACCTCGTGGAGGACCTGGGCAGCACGAACGGCACGCGGGTCGAGGACGAGCGGATCGCCAGGCCGAGGCGTCTGGGAGACGGTGACCGGGTCCGCATCGGCGGAGCCGTCCTCGAGGTGGCGCTGCAGGACGCCGAGGAGCAAGCGGCCGTCTTCCAGCTCTATCAGTCCGCCATACGGGATCCGCTCACGGGCATCCACAACCGCCGGTACCTCGACGAGCGGCTCGAAGGGGAGCTTGCCTTCGCGCAGCGTCACGGGTCTCGTCTGTCGCTCCTCATCCTGGACGTGGATCACTTCAAGCGGATCAACGACGAGCTCGGCCACCCGGCGGGCGACGCCGTGCTCCGCGCCCTGGCCCAGATGCTCGCCGAGGCGGTCCGGACCGAGGACGTCCTGGGCCGGTACGGCGGCGAGGAGTTCGCGATCATCGTCCGCGGCATCGATCAGGCTGGAGCCGTGCTGCTCGCGGAGCGGATACGCAGTACGGTTGGAACGACCAGGATCCCGTGGCACCGGCGGACCATCTCGTTGACGATCAGCGTCGGCGTCGCCACGCACACTCCGGATCGACCGTACGACGACGTCCCGGCGTTCGTCGGAGCCGCCGATGAGGCGCTCCTGCGCGCCAAGCGGACCGGGCGCGATCGCGTCTGCGTGGCCACGCGGGGGACGCGCCGGCGCCGGCCTTGACCGGGGCGGTCCGATCTTGCCATGGTCAAGGCCGAGATGGCGAAAGCCCCGATGACGACCTCCGCGGCGACCGAGCATCGCCGGGGACCCCGCGTGGAGCGGAAGATCTTCGGCACCGACGGAGTGCGAGGCGAGGCGAACACCTATCCGATGACCACCGAGATCGCGATGGCCATCGGCCGCGCGATCGTGAAGGTGATCGGCAGGGGAGGGCACCACTCGCGGGTGGTGATCGGCAAGGACACCCGGCTGAGCGGCTACATGCTCGAATCCGCCCTCGTGTCCGGCATCGCCAGCGCGGGCGGCGACGTCTACCTCGTCGGGCCCCTGCCCACGCCCGGAATCGCTCACATGACGCAGGCGATGAGGGCGGACGCGGGCGTCGTGATCTCCGCCTCGCACAATCCGTACGCGGACAACGGAATCAAGATCTTCGGGCGAGACGGGTACAAGCTGCCCGACGAGGTCGAGAGCGAGCTCGAGTCGATCGTCTTCGGGGACGGGGGGCTCGCGTCCTTGCCGACTTCGGCCGATCTCGGCAAGGCCTTCAGGATCCAGGATGCGCTCGGGCGCTACGTCACGTTCGTCAAGTCGACCTTCCCGCGGGAGCTCCGCCTGGACGGCCTCAGGATCGTCGTGGATTGCGCCCACGGGGCTGCCTACAGGGCAGGCCCGTTGGTCCTCGAGGAGCTGGGCGGCGAGGTCCGGACGCTCGGCGTCAAGCCCAACGGCAAGAACATCAACCTCAACTGTGGCGCGCTCCATCCGGCCCAGCTCGCCCGTGAGGTCAAGAGCGCTCGGGCCGACATCGGGATCGCGCTGGACGGAGACGCCGATCGACTCATCGTGGTCGACGAGCACGGCCACGTCGTCGACGGCGACGCCATCATGGCGCTCGTCGGGGCACGCAGGCTGGCCGACCACTCGCTGCGCAAGAAGACCCTGGTCGCGACGGTCATGTCGAACCTGGGGCTCGAGCGGGCAATCGAGCGGGCCGGAGGCAAGCTCGTGCGCACGGCGGTCGGCGACCGCTACGTCGTCGAGGCCATGCGCAGGCACGGCTACAACATCGGTGGAGAGCAGTCCGGACACCTGGTCTTCCTCGACTACACGACGACGGGCGACGGGCTCATCGCGGCGCTGCAGGTGCTGGCCGTGATGGTCCGGGAGTCGCGGTCCATCTCGGAGCTCGCCGCGGAGGCGATGGAGCGCGTGCCCCAGCTCCTCGTGAACTTGAAGGTGGCCCACAAGAGACCCCTGGACGAGCTGCCCGAGGTCGACAGGGCCATCAAGGCGGCCGAGAAGAAGCTGGGCAACGAAGGCCGGGTCGTCGTCAGGTTCAGCGGCACCGAGCCCAAGGTGCGCATCATGATCGAGGGCCCGGACGAAGCGCAGATCAAGTCGCACGCGGACTCGATCGCGGCCGCGCTGCAGAGCGCGCTGGGCTGAAGGGCCTGCCGTGCGCCCGGCGTGCTGTCCGTTGCCATTGGTGAGCGAGGCGACGGCGCTCCTCGGGCTCCTCGCCGTGTCGGGCATTGCGAACGCGGACGAGGAGCGCTGGGATCCCCGCTGCGCCGCCGTGCCGTGGACGGGTGCGCCGGCGTACGTCGAGCGGCGGACGGCCGGGGGCGCCCTCGCCGCGTTCGGCGGCCACTTCGGCGTCAAGGCCATCCTCGATCCAGACGACGAGGTCGGCGAGGAGGCGGCGGCCGCCGTTGCGCTCCTCGATGGACGGAGCGACGGCCGGGGAAGGCTCGCGGCGATCTGGACCGAGCCCGCCCAGGGGGAGCGCAGCGTCCGCTTTGCGCCCTGGGGATGGGAGGACGGGCCGCTCCGGGTCTTCTGGATCGAGCGCGACGCGCTCGTCATCGCGATCCGGGACGCCGGCTCGGCGCTGGTCCTCGGCGCGGGCGGCGCGCGGGAAGACTCGGGTGGAGCCGCGGTGGACCTCGACGGGGCACGAACTTCGATCTGGATCGGCGATGCGGGTGGCGCCCCGGCGATCACGACGACCGATCGGAGATCGGAGCTTCGCGGCCCGACGGGTGCCTTCGTCATCGGGGCGGGCGATGACGCGACGGCGGCGGCCGAGGCCGGGCTCCGGGGCCTCGACGCGCTCGACACGCTCGGAGGGGCGGAAGCCGCGTGGGACCGGCGGGCGGCGGACTTCGGCGCGCGGGTCGCGGCCGCGTCGTGCTCGGACGTGCCGGGCGAGGAGGCGCGGCGCATCCTGGAGATGGCCGTGGCCGCCCTCTCCGCGTCTGCGTACGCCCCCAGGGGAGACCTCGAGCGCGCGATGCTCTCGGCCGCGCGGTCGCTGGACAACGGGTTCTACGGCTCCGACGTTCCGCGCCAGGCGATGGCCGTGGCCTCCTTCGATCCGGCGCTGGCGCGAGACGCGCTGCTCGGCCAGCTCGGGGCGATCGCCGACGACTCGCACGTCCCGTTCCGCTTCGACGACGCACTCGCCCGAGACCCGTTGCCGAACGGGTCGCTTCCGCCGCTGCAGGCGCAGGCCTTCCGGGCGGCGATCGGGATGGGCGTCGCCCTCTCGGAGGACGAGCTCGACGACACGGTGAGGGTCCTTCAGTCAGTCGCCGCCTGGTGGCGCACCAACCGTGACTTTCGGCGCGAGGGTCTGCTCGTCCACGGCTCGCACGCCGAGAGCGGCTTCGTCGATTCGCCGCGCTGGCCATTCGTGGCGGGGGAGGGGGACGAGCTCGAGAGCGAGGCACAGTTCTTCGAGGCGCCGGACCTCAACTCGGACTTCCTCGAGTACCTCGAGGCCCTGGCCGACCTCGAGACGGCCTCGGGCGAGGACTCCGGGCGAACCCGAGAGCGTGCCGACGAGCTTCGCGAAGACATCGACGAGGAGCTGTGGGACGAAGAGCAAGGCATCTGGGCGGACCTGGACACGCGAACCGTGCTGCCCACGACGACCGTCGGGCCACACGTGGTCTGGCCACTGGCGGCAGGCGTCACGCGGGACGAGGAGCGCGCGCGGCGCGTCGTCCGCGATGTGCTCCTCGCCGACGACCGGCTCTGGGGGGACGACGATGGACCGCGCCCTCCCTTGCCGTCGGTCGCCTACGACAGCCCCGCCTACGACCCGCTCGCGGCCGCCGTGCGGCCGGAGTCGCTCCTGCAGGCCCTGCGTGCTCTGTCTCGTTACGGCTTCGAGGACGAAGCGGATCGACTGCGCGGGCGCGTCCTGGCCCTCGTCGCGTCCCGTCCCGAGGGGCTGTACGACCGCTACTTCGTGGACGGCGCGCGCGACGACGACGATCCGCCCGTCTTCCAGCCAGGTCGCACGGCAGCGATCGTCCTCGGGATCCTCCACTCGGACCACGAGCGAGAACGCTTCGTGATGTCCGAGGACACGGCGATCGCGGGGCGGATCGCGCGGGCTCGATTCATCGACGACGGGGCGAGGCTGTACGAGGCGGATCCCGAGGGCAATCGGCTGCCGCGGGTCGTCCTCGAGTCCATCGACGGCGTTCCCCTCGTGGAGCGCCCTGCGGTCCGAGTGACGCTCCAGGCGAGCTGCGACGTACCGGACGGAACGATGTGGGAGATCGAGCTGCCGGCGCTGTCTCCCCTGCGCTGGTCCGAGGAGTCGGGCGACCGGAGCGGTCGGACGGGCGACACCTTCGTCGTCCGCGTGGGCTCGCCGGTCGTCGTCCATCCGCTCGTCATCCAGGGCGGCGGCTGCGCCTGCGCGACGGGCGCGGGTCCGGGCGAGGGGAAGTGGAGCTTCGTCGCCATCGCGGCGCTCCTCGTCGCGGCGATATCACGCCGGATGAATCAGGTCGCGCGCGTTCGCCGGCGGAGCGCAGCGCGGTAGTCGCGGATGGCGCGGCTCGCCGTGGGTCGATCGAGGAAGCTCGCGAGCTGCTCCAGGTCGAGGCCCGGCAGCGCCTTGCTCCGCGCGACCGGCCGGTAGCTCGAGCCACGCAGGACGAATGGCTGGATCCGTCCCTGCCGCCAGTACCACACCTCGCGGACTCCGAGCGCGCGGTAGACCTTGAGCTTGTCGATGCGACCGCTCGTCCAGACCACCTCGATGGCCAGGTCCGGTCGCTCGGGCTCGCTCACGTCGCCGAAGACGTAGCACTCGTCGGGCTCGGCCCCGCGCTCCTCCTCTTTCTTCTCCAGCGTCCATGAGCCGTAGGCGTTGAACTCGATCCCGTTCTCGAGACAGTAGACCTCGACGAGGTGCCCGATCTTCGACTTGATGGACTCGTGCCGGCGGGACGGGCTCATGATCTCGATCTCGCCCTCCAGATAGGTGAGGCGCGGCGCAGAACGGTCACCCCGGATCTCGAGCAGCCGCTGGTAGTCGGCCCACGTGGCCGGGTAGAGGCGCACGATCCGATCGTCGCTCGGTCGGTCGTCTCGCGGCTGATCGATCGCGCGCGGCACTCCAGCGAGTATACAGCAAACGTCTTCGAGGTCTGACGAGCCTTCGGGGCAAGTGCGACCCATCGGATGCGCGGTCGGGCTCGCGAGCCTAGGACCACCACTCGACACGAGCGGCGACGTACGGCCGGCATGGATTTCCGATCGGCCGGACTGCTCGATTCCGTCTTCGAGCCGCCGGTCGCCCGCCCGGCGTGGGCACGGACGATGCTTCCTGCGACGGTGATGGCGCGCTTCGTCGCTTCCGTCGTGGCGGCGGTGGCCCTCGGCGTTCTGGGCTGCCGTGAGCGGTTCGCCGACCTTCGACCCGAGCCTCCGGCGGAGGCGAGCCCGCCCGCCGTGCAGCCGGAGCAAGCGGCGAGGCCGCCCTGGGCGCGCGGCGACGCTCCGGAGATCGCCGACATCGTGAGCCGCGTGCGGGGGAGTGTAGTCAACATCTCCGCCGAGAAGCTGGTCGAGGTGCCGCGCTCGCCGCTGTACGCCGATCCGCTCTACCGGTACTTCTTCGGCGAGCCGCCGGCGAGGCGACGGAAGAGCCTGGGCTCCGGGGTCGTGGCGAGCGCCGACGGGTTCATCCTGACCAACGCCCACGTCATCGAGGGCGCCGACGAGATCCAGGTGCAGGTCGAGCGCCAGGGACGGGTCCGCCAGCGCTTCGAGGCGCGCGTCGTGGGCGCCGACCGACCCTCCGACCTGGCGCTGCTCAGGATCGACGCGCAGGGCCTCGGGCCCCTCGAGCTCGCGGACTCGTCCCTGGCGCGCGAGGGCGACCTGGTCCTGGCGCTCGGCAATCCGTTCGGCGTGGGACAGACCGTGACGATGGGCATCATCTCGGCGAAGGGGCGCGCCGACATCGGCATCGCCGAGTACGAGGACTTCATCCAGACGGACGCGGCCATCAACCCCGGCAACTCCGGGGGCGCGCTCGTCGACATGCGCGGAAGGCTCGTCGGGATCAACACCGCGATCCTGTCGAGGACCGGCGGGAGCCTCGGCATCGGCTTCGCCATTCCGAGCAACATGGTGCGGGACATCATGCGCGAGCTCCGCGAACGGGGGCACGTGTCGCGCGGCTGGCTGGGCATCGAGATCCAGGAGCTCACTCCGGAGCTCGTGGCGCGGCTCGGCGTTGCGCCGGACACGGAGGGCGTGGTCGTCGCGGCGGTTCGCTCGGGCGGTCCCGCGGCGGCGGCGGGGATCGTGACCGGCGACGTGATCGTCGCCCTCGATGGGCGTCCAATCGAGTCGGCGGGCCACTTGCGCAACGCGATCGCCGCCCTCGGGGCGGGACGGCGGGCCCGGCTCGAAGTGCGCCGCGGCGGCCGGACCAGGACCGCGCGGGTCGTGCTCGGTCAGCTTCCGTCGAGCGAAGAGGCCGTGGGAATCGGCGGCGAGTCGCTGCTCAGGGGGGTCAGCGTGGGGCCCGTGGATGACGAGGTCCGACGGCGGCTTCGCCTCCGAGGCCACGTGGAGGGCGTCGTGGTCACCGGCGTCCTCGCTGGAAGTCCAGCCTGGGAGGTCGGCCTGCGCGAGGGCGACCTCGTGATCAGCGTAAACGGGCGCCGTGTCCGCTCGCCGGCGGAGTTCGAGGACCAGGCGCGGGTGGCCGCGGACCGCGCGGTCGTGCTGGTGATGCGTCGCGGACGGCAGTTCTACCTGAGCTGGAGTGGGCCATGAAACGGATCGTCCTCGTTCTCGTGCTCCTCGGCGCCTGCCGCCCGCGGCCGATCTTCGACGGCGCTGACAATCCGGGCTGGCGTGTGCCCTCGGGCTATCGCAAGGTCGTCGGCGCCGGTTGGGCGATCGCGGTGCCAGGACCATGGAAGACCGTCCGCCCGAGACGACCCTCCTCCTGGGTGGCCCAGAATGCCGAGCCGGAGGGCGGGGTCCACTCCAACGTGCGCCTCGAGGCAGTTCGCTACGCCGGCGACGGGAGGATCTTCTCGAAGCTCAGGCTCGAGGAGCTGCGACGGAGCGCGCTCGTGCTCGGGTCGCGCGACACAGCGATGGGCGCGCTGCAGGCGCGAGACGTCGAGGCCATCTGGAGCCGGGACTCGCCTCCGTACCACGCGGTGCAGCGGACCTTCGCGACCGCCGGGCTCGGTATCACGCTCACGTGCGGTGGAGCCGACGCGCACTTCCTCAGGACGCGCCGCACCTGCGCGCTGATCTTCGGCAGCTTCCGCCTGATGCCGGACGTGTTCTGATCACCTCGGCGTGCCGTGCTCGACCGCGGCGAAGCCCCATGGGGCTATCAACGCCGCGAGGTCGAGGGGCTCGACGCGGCCATCGGGGGCTCTAACCGCGATCCGCGTGGCCGGCGCCGACCCAGCGAACCGGACGAGCACGAGCACCGGTTGCGCGCCGAGATCCGAGCCGTCCGCCAGGACGTGGGCCTCCGAGAGCTTTGAGGAGACCTCGACCAGCGCGAAGCGATCCTGGCTCCGCGTGAGGACCACGGGCGGCGGCGGGTCGTCGAGATCATCCAGGCGAAGTTGCGGGTAGTCCGCCGGCTCCGCAGGGAAGACCAGCGGCTCGAACCCCTCGAGGAGAAGGCCGAGCCGCATCGGCCGACCGGCCTCGGCCTGGACCGTCATCGGCGCGGTGCCGATCACCTCTCCGCGCATCACGATCTCGGCCCCCGCGGGCACGGTGTCGAGGCGGAGCTGGAGCTTGGGCGCGCCCGAGCTGGGGACGAGCGCCGTCGCGCCTGGCGGGGGGCGCTCCGGTCTCGCCGGCCCGGGGAGGGATGGGCCCGACGGCGCGCCGGCGGCCGGTGGGTACGGTGGCGTGCCGCCCGACTCGCCGCGCGCGAGCCAGAGGACGAGGCCGATCACGCCGGCCGCGAACAGAGCGCAGGCAACCGCGACCCACGTCCCGTGGGAGCCTCGGGCCGTCTTCGTCGAGCTGCGCGTCGTCGGCAGGGAGGACCGCGCTTCGGGCGCGACCGGCGGGGCAGGCGGATGGGGCACGGACGACGCGCGCGCCGAGAGGAACGGGATCGTTCGCTCGAGGAAGGCGGCCAGATCGCTCTTGCCGAAGCCGGGGGCGACGCCGTGCAGGTAGACGCGCAGGTCGCGCGCGAAGGAGTCGGCGTCCGGGTATCGGCGCGCCCGGTCCGGCATGAGCGCCTGAAGGACCACCGCGTCGAGCGCGACGGGGGCGCCCGGCGCGAGCTGCGAGGGCGCAACGTGGCTCGGCTCGAGGACCGCGCGGAGAGCCTCGCCGCCTTCCTCGCGAGGAAACAGCGGGCGCATCGCGAGACACTCCCACAGGACGATCGCCAGCGAGTACACGTCGGAGCGCGCGTCGAGCGGCTCGCCACGGGCCTGCTCGGGTGACATGTAGCAGAGCTTTCCGACCTGGATTCCGGCCTCGGTGCGAATCACCGAGTCGGCAGCCTTGGCGATCCCGAAGTCGCTCACCTTCACGTCGCCCTGACGCGAGAGCAAGATGTTCTGGGGCGAGACGTCGCGGTGGACGATGCAACAGGGGCGTCCCGCGGGATCGACCTGGGTGTGCGCGTGGTGCAAGCCCACGGCAGCTTCCGAGACGAGGTAGGCGAGCACCTCGGGCGGGAAGGGGCGCGCTCGCTGGGCCAGTGACTTCAGGACCGACGAGAGCGGTACGCCGTCGACCCATTCCATGACCAGGTAGTACTCGTCGCCGGCGGCGCCGAAGTCGAGGACCTGCACGATGTTGCCGTGCTGGAGCGCCCCCGCGATGCGGGCCTCCTCGAGGAATCGCTCGACGAGCCTCTTCTCGCGCGCTTGCGAGGGGAGGATGCGCTTGAGCGCGACGACCTTCTCGAAGCCCGCCGGCCCCTCGCGTCGGGCGCGATACACCTCGGCCATGCCTCCGCGACCGAGGAGCTCCTCGAGGACGTAGGGTCCGATCGAGTGCGGAGCGGGGCCAGCCAAGACCGAGATCAATAGCTGTACGACCAGAGGAAGTCGACTCCCCCGGCGCCGCGGTCGCCCACGAAGGTGTCGATCGCCCACCGCCGCGAGACGCGCCACTCGCCGCGGATCTCGTACTGGTTCTCCTCGGCGGTCGCCCCGGGGTTGGCCGACCCTTGCAGGTAGACGTCGCTGCCGAGCTGGGCGCCCGCGCGCACCCTCGTCGTGTCGAGCCCCGAGGTGCCCTGCTCGATCACGATGTTCGGGAACCACTGCGGGATCGCCTCGCGAGCGCGCTGCTGCAAGAGCGAGATCCCCAGTCCCGTCAGGAGGCTCTGCGTCTGCTCCTGGGCCTGTGCCGCCAGCGTGCGATCGTCGGTCGTGCCCCCGAGCTCGGTCTGCCCGAAGAAGAGCAGCATCATGATCTCCGTCTGGCTCAGACCCTCGGCGGCGAAGCTGAGGACGGGTCTCGAGAAGCGCCCGCCGGCGTGGAGCGACACCGTGGCCTGGGGGTTCTCGTAGCTCGCGTCCACGTCGAGCAGCGGGTTGAAGCCCGGTTCCCCGGTGAAGGTCACGTCGCCGCGCTGCAGGTCGAAGCGGTTCTTCCCGTAGGTCACGAAGCCGCGGCGCGCGGACACGGATCCCTGGAGCGCGAGCGGCCGGCCCCAGGGGTACCGGACGACGACCCTCCCGTCGAAGCCCAGGGCGAGGTCGTTGCGCGTCAGCCACACGTTGCTCGCCATGTCGAGGAGCGCGGTGATCAGGAACGGTGACCGGCTGGCGGCGCGGCTCGCGCTCTGGTGTGCAGGTCGGCTCTCGAAGGCCGATCGCACCTCGACATCGGGGTGATCGTCGAGCGGCTGCAGCTCCCGGGCCGAGCGGTTCGGCAGGGCGATCGTGAGACCCCTCGGCGTCACCGTCGCGTCGATCCCGCCCCGCGTCGCGTCGCCGCGAACCAGGACGCGGCCGGAGACGTCGGCGAGAGTGAGGCCCTCGCGGACGACCGGGAACCGACGCCCCTCGACCTCCAGCTCGAAGCGGGTCGGCATCAGACCGGCGAGGGTGGCGCTTCCGGTCGCCTTCGCCGTTCCCTGGCGGTCGCGGACGCGGAGCTCGCTGACGACGGCCCGGCGCGGCTCGAGGAGCGCCACGAGCGAGATGTCCTCCAGGCGCTGGCCGACGTCCGCCAGCTCGAAGGTGCCCGAAGACACGCCCAGGCTCCCGCGCAGCGTGGGAAGGCCCCTCGTGCCGGCCACGTCGACGTGCGCGTCCACGAGGCCGCTCATGACCGCGATCCCGGGCACGAAGCCGCCGAGCCCTTCGAGCTCGAACCTGGCCGCGTCGATGCGACCGCGGACGGGAGACGACTCCTCCGGGAGGAGAGCCGGCCCACCTTGCCGCAGGGGCTCCCAGCTCATGGGCAGCTTCGCCTCCAGGGCGAGCGTCCCGCCGCTCGACTGCCGGAGCGAGGCGCGGGAATCGAACGCCGCTCCATCCCATGAGAGGCTGGCGGCCGCGGAGTGGTAGCGCGTGCCGGACACCACGAGATCGCGGATGATGGCCCGGGCCGACAGGGACGGCGACCGGAGGCTGCCCGACGCCGTCACGTCGAGCGCGAGCCTGCCACCGACTGCAATCCCGTCGAGGGAACGGATCCAGCCGAGCGGCAGGTCGGGGAAGCGGGCCGTCGCCCCGAGGGCGGCGACGAGGCCCGAGGGCTCACGCGCTCCGATCTCGACGTCGGCCCAGCCATCCACCTCGACGAGCGGGCGGCCCTCCTTCGTGAAGCGCGCGCCCGAGACACGGATCTTCCCCTGGGCGATCGAGAGGTGAAGAGCGCCATCGGCCGTGCCGCGCCAGGGCAGCGCTTCGTGCCCGACGCCGCCGAGGGTGAGGTCGGCCTCGACGACCGGGTCGGCGAGGGATCCTCGGAGCGTCCCGCGGCCGGAGAGCGCCGCCTGGATCGGTGGGGTCGTGTTCCAGCCCGCGGGCAGCGCCGACTGGTCGACGGGTCCGAACGCCAGCGCGAGGTCGACGGGCTCGTTCAGGATCTCGGCCTTCGAGGGGAAGATCCTCGTGCGAGAACGCTCGACCTCGAGGCCCGCCGAGCCGGCGACGCCGACGATCCGGCGGCCATTCCGGGACAGCGCCGCCTCGAGCCTGAGGCCCTGCGGACCGTGCTCGCTCTGGAGCGCCAGGCCGAGGTCGTCGATCGCGCCCCAGCGGGCCGAGGAGACGGTCGCGGTGAGCGTTCCCGACGGCTCTGTCCAGGAGCCTCCGAGCTCGAGCGAGCCGGAGATCGAGCCCGCGAAGTCGACCTCGGGGCCCACCGAAGCCGGGGCGAGGCGGCGAGCCAGACCGAGGACGTCCTCGATGGGGAGATCGGATGCGACGATCCGCACGGAGCGCGCTCCCTCGACCTCGAAGCTCGGCCCACCTGGTCCCCACGGGTCGACCGGGAGCGAAGCGAGGCTGGCAGAGATCACCTGCCTGCCGGCCGTCAGGATCTGGAGCTCGCCGGAGAGCCGATCGCGCGAGTGCGAGAGGTCCGCCACGATCCCGAGACCCTGAAGCCCCCCGAAGCTCACGTCGCCGAGCCGTGTCTCGAGGTCCACGCTGGGCGCCGGGAGCGGCCCGCCGATGGCGAGGTAGACGTCTCCGCGTCCCTCGAATGGCGGGCGCGCGCCGCTCCAGATCTCCCACAGCTCGGCGAGGTCGACCCGCGCCGCCCTCGCGGAGAGATCGACGCTTCGACCCGGCGCCACCGAGCCCGAGATCTCGACCCGCGCTCCGTCGGCGCGGGCGACCGCTAGATCGCGGATCTCGATCCGACCCGGCAGCACCCGGATGCCGCCGTCGCCCCTGAAGACACGTCCCCGGAACCCGATCTGCAGCCGGGCGAACGAGACCTCCACGCCGCCCTCGGCCGCGAGAGGGCGGACGACGGCGTCGACTGCAACGGAACGCTCGGCGCGGACCGACGTTCCCGAGGCGCGGATGGAGATCTGGTCGCCCGTGCCGTTCACGTCGATCGCCCCCATCGGCACTCCCGCGAGGGACGCGTCCATCGCGGAGGCGCGGACGTTCATCCGGAGATCGGGCGCGGGCGAGCCGTCGCCAGGGGCGATCGGCAAGCGAACGTCCCACTGGCCCTCGGCGGATCGAGCGCGGAGCGGACCGAGCACCAGGCCGCGGGCGCTGCCGTGCCCGTGCAGGCGGAAGCTGCGGCCAGCCCCGCCCGTCAGCGACACGTCGCAGCGGCCCGATCCCCCGACGGGCTCCAGGCCGTGAACGAGCCGCATGTCGGACGCCTGAAGGCGTGCAGCGATGTCCACCTCGCCATCGATCCCGACCCTTCCCCGGAGCACGCCTGCGAGGCCGCCGCCGCGAGGCTCGAACCGCTCCACCTCGAGCCTTCCATCGACGAATCGCGCGTGGACCTCGCCGTCTGGCACCGGGTAGCCGAGCACGACGGTCGGGTCGATCGTGCCGTCGAAGCGCGCTTCCAGGCTCTCGGGTACGACGCCATGGCCCTGCAGTCGTCCGCGTGCGCCCGTCCTGATCGAACCGGGAACGCCCGGCAAGATGGCCGACGGCTCGAGGTCGGAGATCGCGACGGCGAGGTCGTAGCCGAGGCCGCGGCCGGGCGCCTCCTTCAGGGTCAGCCTGCCGCGTGCCGATATCGAGGCCCCGCCCGCCTCGAGGCTGGTCGAGACCGCGAGCTCGTCGACGGACCCGCTCGCGGTCGCCCAGCCCCCGAGCTCCGAGGAGAAAGGATACCCGGGAACGATCGCGCGGATGGATTCGGCGGGCGTTCCCCGGGGCAGGGTCACGCCCAGGGTCAGGCGCGGGCCCGCGAGCCCGAAGCGAACCTGTGCCGAGCCCGCCGTCCAGGAGAGGCGGCCCCGGGCGTCGATCCGGGTCGGCATCGCATCCGGGCCGCCGTCGCCGGGACCCCGGATCACGGCGGACCCGGCGAGGCGGAAGTCGGCGGCTGCTGCGCCCTGGGGAAGCGGAGCGAGGAGCTTCATCCGGGACCAGGCGATCGCGAGCTGTGGGGCGACCCCGTCGATGACGAAGGACGCGCGGCCGTCGATCTGTCTGAGGTCGATCACGAGGCCGCCGGCGACGGACCCCTCGACGCGGCCGTCGCGCACGTATCCGTCGTCGAGCTCGACGACGAACGGAGGCGGCCCGGCCGACGGCGGGCGCCTGACCCTGGGCTCGAGCGCGCGGACGAGCGTCGGGACTCCCCGGTCGCCCTCGATCAGGAAGGCCCTCGGACGCCTGATCGCCAGGTCCACGACCCGGACTCGACGCTCCCAGAGCGCGGCCAGGTCGATGCGCCCCTCTGCCCGGGCCACGTGCAGGACAGGCCGGCCCTGCGCGTCGGCGAGCTCGAGGTCGCGGACCACCAGCCGATCGGTCGCGAGCGAGTCGATGTTGCCGATGCGGAGCTCCCCGGCGATCTCGTCGCGAGCAAGCGTCTCGATCAAGCGACCGGCCGCCCTCCGCCCTGCAGGAAGTCGTACGTGAAGGATCGAGAGCGACATCAGCAAGGCGAGCGCGGCGGCCCCGAGGAGGGAGGCCTCGAGCAGGCGCCGGAACGTCCCCGCGGTCGCGACCTGCCCCCGCTCACCGGGTGCCGGGGGAATCGGTGTCGGCGCGCTCTCTTGGGGTCCGGCGGCGACGGCCTGAGAGCCCCGGTGCACCTCCTCCTTGTACCCGAAAAGCCGGGCGGGCGCCGGTAACGGCTGACCCCACCAGAGCGGCACGCGCTCTTCCCCGAGCCGGCGGCTGGACCGCCGAGGAGCGAGGAGGCCGCAAGCGTGCTCGGATTTCGGGCGGGGAGGCGCGGGCACGCCGGTTGCTGCGCCGTTGCCCCATGAGGGTTTTCCTTGCCTTGGCGCTGGTCCTCGCCGCCTGCGGCGACGCAGAGTTCGGAGCCACCGGACCCGGCCAGAACGGCGACGACGACGATGACTCGTGGGGCGACGACGGTGCCGAAGGCGAGGGCGAGGCGGAGGGTGAGGACGAGCCGATCTCGTGCCCGGACTTCGATCTTGCGTCGCTCGAGGGCTGCTGCGACGACGGCGAGGCGCACTGCGTCCCCAGGGGCAGCTACCCGAGCCTCCTCGAGGATGCCGCCGAGCCCTGCGGCGACGGCGTCTGCATCCCCGACGCCGTGATCGTCGGCGGAAACGGCTACACGCCCCCGTCGTGCGCCTCGATCGGCGATGCCGCGGGCGTCTGTGTCTCCATCTGCGTGCCCGAGGTGCGAGCCAACATGGGGATCCTTCCGGTGGACACGTGCGGGGCCAGCGAGCGCTGCGTGCCCTGCGTGAACCCCCTGACCAACGAGGACACCGGCGTCTGCAACACGCTGACCTGCGACGAGGGTGGAGGTGAGGGCGAGGGCGAGGGCGAGCCGCCGCCCGAGTACACCTGCGAGAACCCGCCGACGGAGCCGGTCGTGGATCCCGCGCTCTTCGGCGCCTGCTGCGAGGGAGCGCACTGCGTTCCGAACGCGCTCGTGCCCGCGGACCAGGCGGCGATGCTCGCCTCGTGCGACGACGACGCGGGTCGGTGCATCCCGGACGAGCTGATCGAGACGAGCGGGATCTACACGGCGCCGACCTGCTCATCGATCGTCGGCCTCGAGGGGCGATGCATGTCGACCTGCATTCCCGACATCCAGGCGCAGGCCTCGCTGCTTCCCCAGTCGACCTGCGAGGCCACGCAGCGTTGCGTCCCGTGCTGCGATCCCTTCACCGGAGAAGAGACGGGCGCGTGCTCGATCGGCTGCGACGCGGGCCCCGCGGCCGCATGCACGGGCGTGCCCGCGTTCCCCACCTGCTGCGACGACGATTCGGGCCACTGCGTCCCCGCCGAGCTCGTGCCCGACGATCAGGAGGACAACCTGGACGAATGCGAGAGCCCCGAGGGCGACGACGATGACGACGACGACGCTCCCGCGATGCTCTGCATCCCGGACGTCATGCGCGATCCCGCCTTCGCGGGGGTCCGCTGCGTGGGCCAGCAGCTCTTCGGAGGCGACTACGACGGCGTCTGCCTCCCCGACTGCCTCGACATCCCGTTCGACTTCACGATGGACGAGGCCGACTGCGTGGAGGGCTACGTCTGCGTGCCATGCACGAATCCGCTGACAGGCGAACCGTCGGGAGCGCCGGGCTGCTGAGCCGCTAGTCGCTTCCCTTGCGCACTCCGAGCTGGGATACTCCGCGCCGCTCAGTTCCAACAGATCGGAGAACGCGAATGGCAAAGCTCGTTCACTTCGAGACCGACAAGGGCGAGATCGTCGCCGAGCTGTTCGAGCGCGACGCGCCCGGAACAGTCGAGAACTTCGCGGGCCTCGCGGCCGGGACCAGGGAGTGGACGGACCCGCAGACCCGGCAGAAGGTCAAGCGCCCCTTCTACGACGGGCTCACGTTCCACCGGGTCGTCCCGAACTTCGTCATCCAGGGCGGCTGCCCCCTTGGCACCGGAACGGGCGGACCCGGCTACACGATCAAGTGCGAGACCGCGGGCCCCCGCAAGCACCAGCGCGGAACGCTGTCGATGGCTCACGCGGGCAAGGACACCGGTGGGTCGCAGTTCTTCATCTGCCATGCGACGCCGTCCCACCTCGACGGCAAGCACACCGTCTTCGGCCAGGTGACCAAGGGCATCGAGGTCGTGGACGCCATCCGCGCCGGCGACAAGATGAACCGGGTCTGGATCGAAGACCGCTAGAGCACCGAACGCGTTCGGTGTTCTAGTACGCCTCGCCGAGCGCGAGGTGAATCGTGATTGGCAGCTCTAGCCCGAGCAAGCTCAACGGCGCACGCTCTTCCTCCGGGCGCCGGTCGCTCCTCAGCCTCGCCGCGACGTCGATCCTGAAGGGTCCGACCGGCGTGTCGAAGCGCAGGCCGCCACCGGCGCTCGCATGGTGGCGGCCGAGGTCGAGCTTCTCGCCGATGACGGGGAGGAAGCTGTCGCCGGCGTCGAAGAAGGCGACGAGCCGAAGCCAGCTCAGGACACCGAGCCGGGCCTCGATCGAGGCCTCCCACTTCACGTCGCCCCCGAGGGAGATGCACTCCGTCTCCGGATCCTCGGGGCAGTTGTACGCGCCGATGGTGTTCGTGGGGTAGCCGCGGACGCTCGACGCGCCCCCCGAGAAGAACCGCAGCGTCGCCGGCAGGATCGTGTCCGCCGGCAGCGGGAAAGCCCTGCCGACCCCGAGCCGGCCGGCGAACCCGAGACGGCGGAGCGGCTGCAGGAACGCCCGGGCGTCCTGGTACACCGAGAGGAAGCCGGCGTCCGAGAAGACCCCGGGAGCCGACTCGGAAACGGTGAGGGAGAAGTAGCCGCCGCGGCGGGTCCGCAGCGGATCGTCCCGGAGATCGACGACCAGCGTCTCCGAGAGGTAGGAGAGCACCGTCAGACCATACGGCGACGCGGCCCTGGCCGGATCGTCGCATGTGAGCGGAGGCAGGCGGTCCACGGGCTTGTAGAACTGCACCTCGTGGGAGACGGTGCCGCGGAGCCACGGCGCGAGCGGCCGGGCGAGACCGACGGAGGTCCGGACGTCGTGCCGGCAGATGTTCGCGGCCAGCGTGTCGTTGCCCACCTTGTACGAACCGTGGTGGATCAGCGTCGTCTCCCGCTCGAAGAAGCCGGGCCACGTGAAGTCCACGCCGGTCGCGAGGTCGAACCCGGTCCTCTCCCGGTTGAACAGGCTAGGCGAGACCGCAAGGCCAGGCTTGAGGGTGATCCTGAGGAGCTGCAGGCCGCCGAAGAGGTTTCGGTGCTCCCAGCTGTTCGTCTCGTGGACCTCCGACCGAGCGTTGTCGACGGAGAAGCCGGCGCCGAACCTGAGCCGCTGGAAGTCGGACTCCATGACCTCGACGTTCACGTCGACCACTGGCCGCGTCGGGTGCACGACCGGCTGAACGGAGACTCGCTCGAACACGCCGAGGCCGAACAGGCCGCTCTGCGCGTCCTCGAGGACCTTGTCGCTGAACTTGTCGCCCCGATCGATTCCCATCGCGACGATCACGCGGGTCGCGGAGATCGTGCGCAGGCCGTGGACGCGGATGTGCCGGAAGCGGCACACGGGGCCGGCGGATACCGTCAACGTGACGTCGGCTCGCCGGGTGTCGGTATGGACCTCGACCCTGCCGCTCGCGGTCGCGCGGGCGCGCCCTCGGTTGCGCAGCTCTCGGACGATGCTCTCGCGGGACTGGTCGTAGAGGCCCTCCTCGAAGCGCCGTCCCTTCTCGAGCTTGACCGCCGAGATGACCGCGCGACGTTCTCTCGCGGGCAGTCCCTCGTGACCCGTCAGCACGAGCCGGCGGACGACGACCGGCTCGCCCTCGTCCACGCGGATCTCGATGTCGACCTCGCCGTCGTCGGGGAGGATCTGCATGGACTCGACGCGCGCGTCGTAGAACCCGCGCGCGCGGTAGTAGCGTGTGACCCTGCGGATGTCGCGCTCGAGCACGTGCGTGTCGAGGAGGGACCGTTCGGTCCAGGGGAGCCGCAGCCCGAGGAAGCTCGGTGTCGATTCGGTCGCGATCTTGGCGAGGATGTCGTCCTCGTCGACCCGGTCGGCGCCCTCGATCTCGACGTCGTCGACGACCGTGCGGCCTCTGGGAACGCGTGCGCAGGACGAGAGGGCCGCCGCGAGGGCGATCGCGACTTCAATCGATCGAGAGCGTGTACGCGCCGTTGGTCGACTCGCTGTAGCCGCTGACGCGGACAGTGTAGAGTCCTCCGGCCGGCAGATCCACAGACAGGCGCGAGAAGAGCGGCAGGTCCGATCCGTCGTCGTCGCTGGCGAGGCTCGTCAGGCCGTCCCGGTCGAACAGTTCCACGACCGTGTCGGTGCCGTCGGCGCCTTCCTCGGTGGGCCGCGTCTGGATGGTGACCGACCTCGGACCATCCACCTGGAAGGCGAACCAGTCCACGTCGCGAGCGTCGAGTGACGCGGCGATCGAGCTTGGGGCGGACCCCATGCTGTCGGCGGCCGCCACGACGCCGTTCGACTCCGATTCGACTGCCTGGGCCGGACCGAGCGCGACCTCATCCTCCTCGACCTCCGAAGGCTCCTCGCCGGGGAGAGCAGCCGAGATCGTGTATGGGCCGTTCGTGGCCGTCGTGTACCCGTAGACCTTGACGAGGACGAGGCCAGGCTCGAGGTCGAGCGCGACGCGCGAGGCGCTCCCTTCACCCGAATCGTCGTCGAATCCGAGCAGGCGCGTGGGGTCCGCGGCCGCGTAGACCTCGAGGCGCGTGTCGGTCGCGGTGTCGTCTTCGGGCTCTCCGGTGGCGGTAGCGAACACGACCTCGCCCGGCGCGACGATCCGGACCGAGAACCAGTCCGCGTCGTCGCGTCCCTCGAGGGCCGCCTCGGCCGAGCAGCTCGGCGAGCCGATGAAGGTGGGGTGCTCGGCGTCGTCGTTGGGCTCCACCTCGGCGCCATGGGCCTGCCCGTCGTCGGCCGGCGCAACGACGTCGTCCTCGTCCTCGTCGCGCGTCTCGTCCGCCTCGTGACCGTGGTCGCCGGCCCGGTCCGCTTCGTCGTCCGCGGCATCGACATCGTCGTGCTGGTCGTGGCCCTGATCCTGTGGATCGTCGACTGGATCGGCCGGCCCGGAGTCGTCGGAGCCCGTCGAGGCATCGCAGCCGAGGATCGCCAGTGCCGCCACGGTGCTGACCACGAGAAGCTTCATGGCTGCCGGCGAGATCAAGAAGCGGGCCGCCCGCTGGGCCGTGAGATCGTTGACGAAACGACGAGCCGTGGCGGGCGGCTACCCGCCGCTCGGCGGCTAGTCGGCTGGCCAGATGGCCGCGTCCGGAGGTCGAGGGACCTTGCTCCTACTGGCGCGCGGAAATCGACAGCGCGTAACCACCGGTGGTCGAGTCCGAGTAGCCGGTCACCTTGATCGTGTACGCGCCGGCCTCCGGAAGCTCGACGGTCAGGCGGGAGAACAGCGGGATGTCGGCTCCGTCGTCGTCGCTCCCCAGCGACGTCGCGATCCCCTGGTTGTCGAAGACCTCGACCACCGTGTCGACCAGGTCGCCGCCGTCGGCGATGGGCCCGGTCTCGATGTTCACGCTGGCCGCGGCATTCACCTGAAGCTCGAAGAAATCGGTGTCGCGCTCGCCCAGCACCGCGTCAATCGAGGACGGCACCGGACCGAGGAGGTCCGCAGTCGCGACCGTGTCGTTGTCCTCGCTCTCGGCGGTCTCGGGCCCTTCGGGTGCCTCGACGGCCGGCTCCTCGTCCCCGGCTCCCTCGTCCGGCAAGGAGGCCGGCGGATCCGCCTCGGCCTCGCCGCAGGGCGCAGCGCACGGGTCCGCCTCATCCGCGGGCGCGCCCTCGTCCGGGGCGGCCTCGGCGTCGGCTTCCTCGCTTGCCTCCCTCGGGCCGGGCGAGCTCCCGTCCACGGTTCCAGAGCAAGCCGCCACCGAGACCGCGAGGATGAGGAACCGATGAGCCGAGCTGGCGCGCATGACCAGCGAGGGCGGGATACAAGAAGCGGGCCGGGGCCGGACGCCGAAATGCGCGCGCTTTCCAGGCGGTTCGCGATCGGCCGTGCACACCGGCGCCCTCGAGGCCCCACCGGTTCTCGCGAGTCGGCTCCTACGGGCACTCCCCCACGAAGCACCGGATCCGCACGACCGATCCCGGAGCCGGCAACGCTTCCCCGCGGAAACGGATCATTCCGGTGAGCGGGCAGATCCGGTCCACTTCGTATTCCCAGTAGTCGCCGCTGTCGTTGAACGGGGCGCAAGCGTCGAGACTCCTGCCGTCCTCGTCGTGCAAGAGAGCCCGGCCGTCGCCCCGCTGGCAGATCTGGCAGCGCCGCCCTTCGGGCCCGGCGCCGCGGTCGATGCGGCCAGGAGGGCAAGCATCATCGGAGAACAGCGTCTCCTCGAGGATGCAGCTCGCGAAGCCCTCGCTGTCGAGGGGTAGCGGCCGGGACAGGCAGGCGCCGCGCATTCCCGAGGCGACGAGCTCACCGATCCTCGCCATCGCAGGTCCGTAGTCGCTCGCGCAAGCCGTGTGGACGGCAGCGAGGGCGCCCTCGCGCGCCATGTCGGCTACCAGCTCGACGATCCGGCGCGGCGGGAAGGCCTTCCCTCGGTCTGGCTGGTCGCAGCTCGGGACGACCCGGTCGCCACCTCCTTCGTCCGACTCGTCGATGACCTTCTGCATTCGCGGGTCGTCGAGGAGGCATTGGAAATCCTCCGGGCTGCAGTCCACGTCCCGCGGGATACCTGCGATCGCGGCCACGACAAGGCGATCCAACCGGTCGCCGCGCAACGAGTGCAGGTCCTGCGCGATTGCATCGACGGGTTCGAGGTAGTCGTCGGCCAGGGTGAAGCAACGCAGCCCGAGCGGGCCGAGATCGAGCTGGGAGTTGAACAGGTCGGTGGCGCGAGGGTCGTCCGAGCGAACCGAGCAGTCGTCGTGGGTCGTCACGAAGATCAGCGCGAGCACCGAATCGTCCCGCAGGAAGCCAGCGTTGGCTCCGGACGCGTGCATCGTGAGAGCCTTCCTGGCCGCCGCGAGCGGCTGCTGGAACGGGCAGCCGTCGGTGCCCAGCCTGGCCGCGCACTCGAACGCCGCGGATAGCGCGGATGGATCGTCGCCCTCTGCCCAGGAGAGAAAGCGCGGGTACTGCTCCTCGCATCCGGCGAGACCGCGGGCCGGTTGGGATTGCAGCACGCCGTCATCGCCAGTGATCGGGTTGCTGCATGAAGTGACGGCGTACCCACCGGAACCCATGTCGCCCGAGATCACTCCGACGTGGACATCGATCGGCACGGGGAGGTCCGGCTGGCCGTCGCCATCGGAGTCGGGTGGTCTTCCGAGCTCGTCGAACAGCGCCGAGAACGCGGCGGTGAGGCTGAGCTGCTCCTGCGCCATGGCGCGGGTGTCATCGACGACGAACAGGAGGTCGACCGAATCTCCCTGGTGTCCATGCGCTAGGATGACCGCGATGGCCGATCCGGATCGCCGGAGACTGCTCGAATGGATCGTCTGGCTCGGGGCCGGGCTGTTCGGGGCGATCGCGTCGGTGCCGCTCGTGGGCTCGGTCCTCGATCCCGTGACGCGTGGGCGGCGAGGCTCGCGGCGCGGGTTCGTGCGGGTCGCGCGGCTGGAGGCGCTCGGCGTCGGCGAGCCGCGCAGGGTCCAGGTCGTGAGCGAGGCCATCGACGGATGGATCCGCGCGCCCAGGCGACCGCTCGGCGCCGTGTGGCTCTTGCGCAAGGGCGGCGAGCGCGTCCGTGCGTGGTCCGCGGTCTGTCCTCACCTCGGCTGCGGGATCGAGCCCGCGGCCGACGGGGGGTTCACCTGCCCTTGTCATCGCAGCAGGTTCGACGGGGCAGGGCGCCGCATCGACGGGCCTTCGCCCCGCGGGATGGACCCGCTGGATGTTCGCGTGGTCCGGGGCGAGGTCCTGGTCCGCTGGGCCAGGTTCCGGCGCGGCACCTCTCGGCGGAGTGAGGTCTAGGTCTTGGGCGTCCGCTCGTTCCTCGAGGACCGGACGGGGCTGGGCCGCCTGGTTCGCGGCGCAGTCGGCGAGGAGATCCCCGGCGGCGCGCGCTGGGCCTACGTGCTCGGGAGCGCGCTCGTGGCGGCGCTCGCGATCCAGGTGCTGACCGGCCTCGGCCTCATGCTGACCTACAGCCCCGGGGCGACGACTGCCTGGGGAAGCGTCTACTTCATCGAGAACCGCGTCGCCCTCGGCTGGCTTCTTCGTGGAATGCATCACCACGGCGCCCAGGCAATGGTCGTCGTGCTGGGCTTCCACCTGCTGCAGGTCTCCCTGACCGGCGCGTACAAGAGGCCGCGCGAGGTGAACTGGTGGAGCGGGCTCTGCCTCCTTCTTCTCACTCAGGCGTTCGCGCTGACCGGGTACCTCTTGCCCTGGGACCAGAAGGGCTTCTGGGCGACGCAGGTGGCCACGAGCATCCTGGCGGTCGTCGCCGGAGACGCGGCGAGGGATCTCGTCGTCGGAGGGGCGGAGCTGGGTACGGCGACGGTGACGCGCTTCTACGCGCTGCACGTTGCCTTCCTGCCGGCCGCCCTCGTTGGTCTCTTCGCTCTGCACCTCTACCTGTTTCGACGGCACGGCGTGACGCCGCCGCCTCGAGCCGATCTGTCGCTGCGCGCCCGTTTCCATCCGGATCAGCTGCTCAAGGATCTCGCGGCAGGGCTCGCCGTGCTCCTGATCGTCGCCTGGCTCGCCGTGCTCTCGCATGGCGCACCCCTCGACGCGCCCGCCGATCCCGCGAGCGAGTATCCCGCGCGTCCCGAGTGGTACTTCCTCTGGCTCTTCGTGCTCCTCGAGCACATCGGCGGTCGCTCACAGACCCTCGGGCTCACGATCCCCGCCGCCGTGATCCTCTACCTCTTCGCGTTACCGCTCCTCGATCGCGGCGAGGATCGGGGGATCCGCGCGCGCGCGCCATGGGTCGGGTCCGTCGTCGCGATCGCGCTCGGGGTCGTCGCCCTGACCGTGTGGGGCCTCGTCGCGGACGCCCGCGACGAAGCGCTGCAGGCGGCGCGCGCAGTGGCGGACCAGCGTGCCCGGCGCGCCATGGCGCTCGCCAGCTCGGGCATTCCACCCGAGGGTGCCTCGGAGCTCCTTCGCCGCGATCCCGAGACACGCGGGCCGGAGCTCTTCGCCGAGCACTGCTCCGAATGCCATCGCCTCGGCGGGCGCGGCGGAGAGAAGGCCTCGGAGCTCCACTTCTTCGGCTCGCGAAGGTGGATCCTCGCGCTCGTGAAGGACCCCGCCCACCCCGATTTCTTCGGCCACACGAAGCACCGCGGCATGGAGCCCCAGACCGAGCTGGGGGAAAGCGCCCTGTACGCGGTAGCTACGTTCCTCGAGTCGCAGGGAGCGGACGGGAGGGAGGTGCGCGACATGACGCGGATTCCCGCCGGCGAGCGGATCTTCCGCGAGAGCTGCATGGACTGTCATCTATTCGGGCACGAGGGTCGCGCGACGGGCGCCGCCGACGGGCCGGACCTGCGTGGGTATGGCTCCGAGGATTGGATCCGGGGCCAGCTCGTCGCGCCAGATGATCCGGCTCGCTACGGTGAATCGCACGAGATGCCGTCCTTCGCCGAGCAGCTCGGGCCCGAAGAGATCGAGATCCTCGTCCAGTTCGTCCGTCGCGAGCGGCGAGCGGGAGTCTCACTCCACCGCTGACCGGTCGTGGAGCGCCGGAACGAGGATGCCGAGCGACGCGCCGACGGCAGCGCCCACGAGGACGTCCGAGAGGTAGTGCTTGCCGGCGAGGATCCGACACAGAGCGACGACGGCGGCGAGCCCGAGGCCCGAGGCGTAGACGACGGGGACGGCGACGCCGTCGTGCCTGCGCCGGAAGACCTCGGCGAAGGCGGTGGCACCGGTGAAGGCCAGCGATGCGTGCCCCGAAAAGAAAGAGAGCGCAGCGCCTGGCTTGCCTCTCTGGTCCATGGGACGTGCGGGGTCGTAGACGTAGGGACGAGGCCGCCGCACCGCGAACTTCGTCAGGCTCACCAGAAGCGCGTCGATGGCGTAGGCCTCGAAGACGACCGCGGCATCCTGCCAGAACGCCACTCCGCGTTCCGTCGCCAGATCGATCGAGAGCCCGGCCACGGGGATCGCCAGCACGAGGACGTCCGAGATGATCGACGCGAGGGGCGACGCTCGACCGACGGCCCAGCGGTCGAACCAGGGCACGTCGCGCCGGTCGCAGCGCGAGCGGAGGCAGGCGGGGCCGTCGAGCTGGCCCACCACCAGCTCGGGCAGGATCGCGATTGCCAGCGACGTAGCGATCACCGGGGCGTCCACCTCGGCTTGCAGGTCGAAGACCTCGTCGGCCCGAGCGGGACCGGAAGCCAGCAGGATCACCAACGGAACCCAGCGCACGCGGGCCGCAGTGTACCAAGGGCGGGCCCCTGCCAGGGAAGCACGAGCCCTCGTCGTGTGGTATGAAGCTGAGCGATAGCAAGCAGGAGGGGTCCGGTTCGAAGGGAGGAGATCGTGGGAGCTCGCAACAAGTCGAAGACGCTGCTCATCCTCGTCGCGATCCTGGTGCTCGCCTATCTCGCCTGGCGCTATCTCGGCGGAGGCGGCGGCGCTGCGCTGCAGGCCGAGAGCCCCGATCTCATCATCAATCGCGTCTGGGTCGACTCGCAGCCCGAGCGCTACACCGACAAGGTCAACGCGTTCTTGATGGTCGACTACGCGCGGCTCGGCATCTTCCAGGAGGCGTCGGCCTACGTCGGTCGGTTCGAGCTCTTCGAGTATCGTCGCAAGGGAGGGGAGGCCGACCTCCAGTTCCCCCAGGACGGCCGCGCGGCGAAGCTCGCCTACGCCGTATCGGAGTGCAACGAGCTACGCCCCTACGACCTGTGCCTCGACCTCCAGTCGAACCCGTGGGGCGGCCCGACCCGCTACTACGGCATGCGGGAGCAGGACGACGAGGGCGAGTCGCTCCAGGCGCTCCGTCACGTGATGGAGCACCGGCTCCACCCGGCCGACTGAGCCGGACGCCCAGCCGCCGGGCTGCGACTGACCGCGGCCCCGCGAGGCAGGCGTCGGACCTGCACCCGCCTCACCGGACCAGCCGCAGGACCCGCACGACTTCGCGAGGTAGGGCGATGATCTCCGGGTCGCCGGTCAGAAGCGCTCCGGAGAATCCGCCGATCCGGCCTTCCTGCCTTCCCGCCTTCCTGTGAAACCTCCGGATCCGGCCGCAGACCCGAGCCGGAGCATCAACAGGGAGACGGGGGAGACGGGGAGGTCCCAATCGAGGCGCCTTCGAGCCTGGCCGTCGCGACCGCAAAGGCATCGGCACGAGCGCCGCCCACGCGTCAACGACGGCGGCGCCGACGCTCATCCTCTTCGACCTCCGCGCGGTGCTCCGCCTCCGGCTCGGCGATCGGGTCGCCCTCCGACAAGCAGCCCGCGAGCTGGTCCATCAGCGAGTCCAGGTCGTAGGGCTCCGGGCGAAGCACGGCGGTCCCGTCATCGAAGGCCTCCACCTCGAGCCTCATCCCAGCTCTCCAGTCCAGCCTGTCTCGAATCTGCTTCGGGATGACTATCTGGCCCTTGTTGGACAGGTGGGTCGCGGCGGCCTTCATCTTTCCCGAAGAGTAAGACGAAGCTCGTCCGGCCACAACCTGGACGAGCCACCCGGCGGCGCGGACCGCTGCCCTTCGCCTACCGCTCGCAGTACGCGCTGTCCTGGAACACGTCGACCGGCTCTTCTCCCAGCACGTCCTCGATCTGGTCGCCGTAGGAGGGGAACGCCACCCATAGCTCGAGGACCTCTCCAGTTGCGCCGTCGTCGTCGACGCGGACGCAGCCGTCGTGGCGGAAGGCGAGGCCGCGCTCGTCGCCGGGCATCTGCACACGGTCGAGCTGCGGCACGTAGAGCCAGCGGCCGTCACCGGCCCGGGCGGGATCGACGAAGACCGAGCGGAAAGGCTCGAGCGGCCGTCCGTAGGAGCCGGCACCCCACGGTGAGGTCGCGGGGTCCAGGACCGCGTAGCATGGCCCGCCAGTCTCGAGCGTGCCGGTCTCCTGGACCACCTTCCCGTCCTTCAGGTAGCCGCGCCGGTCGACGCCGAGCTGCTCCGCGAAGGCCGGGACGACGACCTTGATCACCGCGCCCTCGCAGTCCCTGACTGGCGCGCTCGGGACGCCGGGGTAGTTCGGCTCGTAGACCAGCGACTCGTAGCGGATCTGCCAGGAGCCCAGGTTGAAGCCCCGACCTCCATCCTGCCTGTAGGGACCGTCGGGCTCGGCGTCACGGAGGTCGCCGTCGCCGTCGCCGTCCGAGTCGGAATCGCCGTCTCCGCCTCCGCCGTCCGTCGGGTGGCCGCCATCCGGTGGATCGCTCTTCGGGCAACCGGCGAGCGCGACGAGCCACGCCATCGAGACCGGTCGAAGACGCATCCACGAACTATAGCGCGTACCCGCTCGCAGGACCGGCGATAGATTGTGCCCATCACCGACCGAGAGCCCGGCGCGAGACGAGGGCGAGGAGCAGCAAGGCGATCGCGGGCGGAATCGTTCCGCTCGCGGGCGAGGTCGTCCGGCACGCGCAGCCGCCGTCGATCATCGCGTCCTCGGCCTCGGGGGGCGGGGCCACGGGGGCCTCGTCGGCCGGCGGGTCCGGGGCGAGGTCCACGCACTCGCCGTCCATGCAAGCGAAGCCAGCTTCCACGCAGCGCGCGTCCTCGTCGATCGATCCGTCGCAGTCGTCGTCCGCGCCGTTGCACTGCTCCTCGGGCGGCGGCCCGTCCTCGTCGCAGGCGCCCCAGGCCCCGCGCTCGCAGGCCTGCGTGCCGCTGCCGCAGGTGCCGCAGGGCTGCGACTCGCCCGCCTGGCATTCGCAGCCGAGGTCGATCTGGCCGTCGCAGTCGTTGTCGAGACCGTCGCAGACCTCCTCGTGCCCCGGGTTGACGGCGGCGAGGCCATCGTCGCAGTCGACGCCGGCTCCGTCCGCCCCGCAGGTCGTCATCCCGTCGCCGTCCTGGTCGAACCCGTCGTCGACGGCGCCGTCGCAGTCGTTGTCCGTGCCGTCGCAGACTTCCTCGGTTACGAACGACGCGATCGTGTCGAGCGCGGCGGTCAGCGACGCGAGGTCGTCCGCCTGGAAGTAGCAGGAGTCGTCTCCCATCTCCTCGGCGTCGGGGTCGCAGCCTTCGATCGGCGCTCCTCCCGCGGCCGCAGCGCGGTTGAGCGTCAGGACGTCCACTCCGGCGCCGAAGCCGACGACGAACGTGGTGATGCCTCGCTGGTCGTGCAGCTCGATCACCTCGTCGACGGGAGTGAAGCGCGTCGCGGCGTCGTAGGGGTAGCACCACTGCCAGCCGTCGGTGATCAAGAGGACGTAGCTCCTCCGGGCTGGATCGGCGAACAGGTCGTAGTCGCCGGCCACCTCCAGCGACTGGGCCATCGGCGTGTAGTTGCCGCCCTCGGGCGGGGGCTCTCCCAGCGCGTCGACGACGTCATCCGCGCTGCTCGGCGCGCAATCGACGACCACGGAGCCGGGGTCGCACTCCGCGGCTTCCGGGAAGATCATCAGGCCGAAGTCGATCCTGTCGGCGAATGCCCTGGTCACCGAGGAGATCGCGTCCCCCGCCGCCTGCCACTTCGTGCCGCCGCCCGGAACCTCCCCGAGCATCGAGGACGACTTGTCGAGCACGACGAGGACGCGGGGGGCGTCGCACCGCGGCTCGTCGGCGAGCGCCGGCAGCGGAACCAGCAACAGTGCGAGCGCCGCGAACGGAAGCGTCAATCGAGACATGACGGTCCCAGATGCAATCCGGGTACCACGGCTTGTCGCGTGTGATTTCGAGCACCTGAGCCCAGCCTGGCTGGCGATCGCCGGCGCCGATGGCCGCCAGCAAGCGCGGACGGTGCGAACGGCAGTGAACAGCGTCCGACTACTCGATCGTTCCTGGCGGGCTCGCGGCCACCGACCGGACGAACTCCGTCACCGTCGCCTTCACGTCGGGATCCTCGAAGACCGCCCAGTGCCCGTAGTCGGGCGACTGCACGAGCCCAGCGGTGAAGGCGTCGCCACCGGCGCTCGTCACGTTGGCGGTGACGGGCGGCGAGAAGTCGCCCAGCTCGAGAAGGTCGAGCCCGAGCACCGGCTGCGCCACGGGATCGATCAGGGGGAGCCTCCCGGCGACGGCTACCGACTCGATGCCGGGAGGCGGCGACAGGGCATCGAGCAGGCCCTCCGTCTGCAAGATGCTCCGGCCGGCGCCGACGCGCGGCTCCGAGTACCAGTAGGGGGCGAAGTTCAGCGGGTCCGACGGGTCGATGAAGGTCTGCAGGAGCGTGATGAGGGGATGGAAGATGTCCAGGTTCTCGCGCTCCCGATCCAGGTCCAGGATCAGCTCGAACAGCTCCAGGATGTCGGTCGGCTCCGTCTTGAGCAGGATCGCCCACCCGATCCCGCCCGCCGTCCCGGACAGCACTCCGCCCAGGACCGAGTCGTCGATGGCGAGGAACAGGGATCCGTTCAGCCCTCCCTGCGAGTGGCCGAAGAACACCTGCCGATCGGGGTCGAAGAAGACGTCGTCGCCGCCCGGCAGAAGGTCGGACGGGACGACGAGGTTCGGAGCCAGCCTGGCCTGCTGGACGTTGTCCAGCGCGGACTGCCGGTTGTTGTCGCGGCCCGCGATCGGGTTCAGGAAGTTGAAGAAGCTCGTCTCGGGCTGGCTGTCCGGCGGCGCTCGCTCGCCGTGCAGCACCTGGTCGAAGCCGATCGAGGCGATCCCGACGGCCGCCAGCCGCTCCGCCGTGCCGTCCTGCATGAAGCTCTTGTAATCGCCGCCGGTCCCGTGGCTGTAGACGACCAGCGGAAAGCCCGACTCGGGCATGTCGCCGTCCGGCACCGCGAGGGCGAACCTGAGCTCGTCCTCGCGCTGGAGCACGGGCTCTCCGTTCTCGAACACGATGGCGCCCGAGCCCGGCTCGTCGAAGGGCTCCGCGCCCGACTGGTAGAAGGGCGCCGGCGCGTACCTTCCGATCACGGCCGTGTAGCCGTCACGGTTGGAGTCCCGGAAGATCTCCGTGACCTCGGGCGCGGCGACGTCCCGCTTCAGCGCTTCGGCCGCGCTGAACAGCCCGGAGACGGGGTCCATGGTGGTGAACACGGCGAGCGAGACGATCCGTTCAGGCGCGAGACCGAGCTCCCCGAGGCGCTCGATCGCGCTCCCGTACACGCGCATCGTCGCGTCGTCGGTCGCGTCGTCTCCCTCGGTCGAGCCCAGGATGGCCCTGAGATCCTCGGCGACGACGATCGGTTCGCCGCCGGCGGCGGTCAGGTCGGCGGTGACGACCAGCGCGTATCGCGTCCGAGGTCCGAGGACGAAGCCCGACACCGGCCGGACCGCGAGCGTGCTCGGGGCCCAGTAGTCGCTCGCGTCGGCCTGGAAGCGCACCTCGATGGGCAGCCTCACGCCCGAGTCGAGATCGATCAGGGCAACACAGGAGCCCTCCTCGCGGGAAGCGGTCGGATCGGGCAGGAGCGACTCGTCGATCGGGCCCGTGAACCGCGCGTACATCGCGCCGTTCGTCGAGAAACCGTCGACCTGGTCGCGAAGCAGGCGGATGAACGTGTCGATCTGAGCCGAGAACGTGGGATTCGGGAAGCCCTCGAGGTCGATGCCCACGGGCTCCAGGCGTCGGAGGTCCGAGGGGTAGGGGAGATCGTAGAAGCCCGAGTCGATCCCCTCGCGAGGGACGACGAAGATCGACTCCACTACCTGGGTGGAGGCGTCTCGGTCCGGAGAGGCCGCGGCATCGGCTCCGGCGTCGGGGTCGCCAGCGTCGGCGCCGGGCCCTGGCCCGCTTCCTCCGTCGCACCAGCAGAGGCCCACGGCCAGGGGAACGAGGACGCGGCGGACCATCACGAGATGCCTCCTTGCAGCGGACCCTGCGCGGCGGCGCGAGGCCGGTGCGGGCTTGCCGAGCACGCGCGCCACTGTAGTTGTCCGCCTACTTCCTTGACAAGCCTCCCGTTCCAACCAGACTCTCGCTCGGGCGAGGAGGAGCCACGAGTGGCCGCCGTCAAGACCTACACAGACCTGCTTCAAAGCGTCCGGCAGCAGATCCGCGAGGTGTCCCTGGACGACGTCAAGCGCCGGATGGACGCCGGCGAGACCTTCGTCGTCGTCGACGTCCGCGAGAAGGTCGAGCGGGACCAGGGCTTCGTCCCGGGGTCGATCCACATCCCGCGCGGCTACCTCGAGATGCAGGCCGAGCAGAAGCTCCCCGACCGCGAGGCCCGCATCGTCACGATGTGCGCGGGCGGCGTTCGGAGCGCCTTCGCCGCCAAGACGCTGCAAGAGCTCGGATACCGCAACGTGGAGAGCGCCCAGAAGGGCTTCGTTCAGTGGAAGGACCGCGGCTTCCCGGTCGAGGTCCCGCAGAAGCTCACCCAGGATCAGCAGGACCGCTACTCGAGGCACATCCTGCTCCCGGAGATTGGCGAGGCGGGCCAGAAGAAGCTCCTGTCCTCGCGGGTGCTGCTCCTTGGCGCCGGCGGTCTCGGCTCCCCGGCGGCGCTGTACCTCGCCGCGGCGGGCGTCGGCACGCTCGGCGTGATCGACGCGGACGTCGTCGACGCCTCGAACCTTCAACGTCAGGTCCTTCACGCCACCGATCGCGTTGGGATGCCCAAGGTCGACTCGGCGGAGCGGACGATCAAGGGCCTGAACCCGGACGTGCGGGTCGTCAAGTTCGCCGAGCGACTAACGAGCGAGAACGTGGACCGGGTCTTCGATGCCGGCTGGGACGTGATCGTGGACGGCCTCGACAACTTCCCGACGCGATACCTCGTGAACGACGCCTCGGTGATGAAGGGCATTCCGGTGGTCCACGGGAGCATCTTCCGCTTCGAGGGGCAGGTCACCGTGTTCTGGCCGGGCAAGGGTCCGTGCTATCGCTGCCTGTACCCGGAGCCGCCCCCGCCGGAGCTCGCGCCGTCGTGCGCGGAGGCGGGCGTCCTCGGGATCCTCCCGGGGCTGGTCGGCACCCTGCAGGCCACGGAGGCCATCAAGATCCTCCTCGGAAAGGGCGACCCCCTGGTCGGGCGGCTCCTGACCTACGAATCGCTGGCGATGAAGTTCCGCGAGCTGAGGCTTCGTCGCGACAAGGCCTGCCCGATGTGCGGTGACAGCCCCACGATCACGAAGTACATCGACTACGAGGGATTCTGTGCGCTCCCTGGTCGCTAGTCTCTCGGTTGCAATGGTCGTCGCCTCGTGCAGCGATCCCGCGTCGCTCGGACTGGACCGAAAGGCGACGCGCGAGGCGGCCAGGGTCGAGCGGTTCGTCCGCGAGTACCTCGACCGAACGGCCGCCGCGCTCGCGAGGCACGCGGGTCCCCTCGCGGCGGCCCTCGAGGAGCCCGAGGGCGACCCACGCCGCCGCGCCGCCTACCCGCTGATCCGGAAGCTGCGCAGCCCGACGGCGTCGCGGGGCGAGGCGGACTTCGACTTGCAGACCGCCGGCCTGGTCTTCCTCGCGGTCCTGGACGGCGAGGGGAAGTTCGTGGTGCGGGACGAGGGGCCGGAGAAGATGTACCGCGAGGACCTGCGGCCTCGCTTCGCGTGCGTCCGCGAGGCGCTCGCGGGCCGGCGCGCGTACTCGACGGGGCTGGTGCCGGGCAACGACTACGCCGTCGTCGTCGCGGCGGTGCCGATCCAGAAGGACGGGAGGACGCTGGGCGCCTTCATCGGCGTCGCGAGCTACCCATCGCTGGCAAGGCGGGTCGAGCGACAGGGATCGTACGAGGCGCACGCCACCGACGGGGGGCTCCCGCATGCCGCGACGGTGCGGGTGGCGCTCTACTGGAAGGACAAGTACTACTCGGGGTCGGTCCAGCCGGAGCTCGACGCGTTCCGTCCGAAGGCCGCCCGGAGGCGCGCACGCCTGGGCGAGAGCGGTCGATACGCGGAGACGATCCTCGTCCAGGAGCGGCCGTTCGGGATGGCCGTCCGCCGGGTCGACTTCCTCGGCGAGGACGCGGGCTTCGTGCTCTGGCGAGCCGAGCCGTTCTCCGACTGAGCCGCGGCATGCTCGCGCTGAACGGAGTGACGCCCGAGCGACTGGCTGAAGAGCTCGCCGGCGTCGGCGGCACGATCGGGGAGGCGCGGAAGATCGTGGCGCACGTCCTTCGCTGCGCCGAGCCCGACCTGACGCGGGTCCGGCAGCTCCGGCGGGCCGTGCGGCTAGAGGCGCTCAGGATCGGCGGGGTTCCGCGACTCGCGCTCGTCGAGAGGAGGACGTCGCGCGTCGACCCGTTCGTCAAGTACGGCCTTTCGACCACGGATGGACTGATCGTCGAGGCGGTGCGGATCCCGCTCGAGCGTCCGGGCCGCTTCTCCATCTGCATCTCGAGCCAGGTCGGCTGCGCCATGGGCTGCTCGTTCTGCGCGACGGCGCGCATGCCCGTCAGACGGAACCTCGAGACGTGGGAGATCGTCGACCAGGTCACGCACGTCGCCTCCGATTTGCCGGCGGGCGGGCGAATCCACGGCGCCGTCTTCATGGGCATGGGCGAGCCGATGAAGAACCTGGACGCCGTCCTCGAGGCCGCCGCGATCCTCTCGCATCCGGCCGGCTTCGGCGTCGGCGCGCCGGCGATCACGATCTCGACGGCGGGCGTCGTGCCCGGGATCCGCCGGCTGACCGCGCTCGGCCGGCCCTATCGCCTGGGCGTCTCGCTGACCTCGGCGATCCCGGCCAAGCGCCGCTCGCTGATGCCGGTCGAGGCGACCTGGCCGCTCGAGGAGCTCATCGGCGCGGCACGCGACCACGCCCGCGCCACGAGAAGACTGGTGATGCTCACGTACGTCATGCTCGGCGGCGTGAACACGGGCCCCGAGGACGCCGAGGCGCTGGCCGACCTCGTCCGGGGGGAGCCGCTCTTCAGGATCTCGCTGGTCGAGTACAACGAGTGGAGCGGACAGGGCCCGGGATTCCGGCCGCCGACCGCACAGGAGCTCGCGGCCTTTCGCGCGGCGCTCGCCGACCTCGGCGTCCCCGTCGTCCGCCGCTACAGCGGTGGCAAGGACGTCGGCGCGGCCTGCGGGCAGCTCGGCGCGGGTTTGGTGAGCTGAATCACAATCACTCCTCGGGCTCGAAGTCCGCGATGTCGAGATCGCGCAGCTTGGCCCATAGACCCTTGCGCGAGATGCCGAGCATCTGGGCCGCGCGGGTGCGGTTGCCGGCGGAGAGGCGAAGAGCCCGGACCAGATACTCGCGCTCGAACTCCTTGGTCGCGACCGCGAGCGGGGGGAGGCCCTCGGGGCGCGGCGATGAGGGGGTGGTGCCCGTTCTCGAGATCTCGTCGGGAAGGTGCTCGAGGTCTACCTCGTTGCCGCCGGCGAGGAGCATCGCGTGCTGGACGGCGTGGCGGAGCTCCCTGACGTTGCCCGGGAACGGGTACTGCTGCAGTGCCGCCCAGGCCCGGGGCGAGAACTCGATGCCGCCACCCCAGGGTCGCGAGAAGTACTCGACCAGGAGCGGGATGTCCTGACGGCGGGCGCGCAACGGCGGGACCTCGAGCTGGAAGAGCTTCACGCGGTAATAGAGGTCCTGGCGAAAGCCGGTCTCCGCCACGAGCTTGCGCAGGTCGCGGTTGGTCGCGGACAGGATCCGGACGTCGACGTGGACCGAGGTGTTCGTCCCCACGGGCTCGAAGCTTCCCTCCTGCAGCACGCGCAGGAGCTTCGCCTGGGCCGGCAGGGACATCTCGGAGATCTCGTCGAGCAGCATCGTCCCGCCGTCGGCGGCGCGGAACCGCCCCTCTCGTCGCTGATAAGCGCCGGTGAAGGCGCCGCGCTCGTGCCCGAACAGCTCCGCCTCGACGAGCGTCTCCGGGAAGGCCGCGCAGTTGAAAGCGACGAAGGCCTTCGATCGTCTGGTGCTCAGCTCGTGGATCATGCGGGCGACGAGCTCCTTGCCCGTCCCGCTCTCTCCTGTGATCAGGACGGGCGCATCGGTGGCGGCGATCGCCTGGATCCTCCGCTTGAGCATCACCATGGGCGGCGTGGTTCCCACGATGGTCGTGGCCGGTCCCCGTTCTGCCGCCTCGAGCTCCTCGCGAGCGCGCCCCATCTCGCCTCTCAGGCGCCTTCGTTCGTCGATCCGCTTGACGGCGAGAACGAGCTCGTGGAGGTCGAACGGCTTCGAGAAGTAATATCGTGCCTGGTCCTTGATCGCCGCGACCGCGTCCGTGACCGTCCCGTACGCGGTCATCAGGATCACGTCGGTGCTCGGGGACATGGCCCTCAGCCGCCGGAAGATCGAGAGCCCGTCGACGTTCGGCAATCTGACGTCCGAGATCACGAGATCGTAGACGTGGCTCTCGATCCGGCGCATCGCCTCGGCGCCGTCCTGCGCCATGGTGACTCTGTGCCCGAGCGTACGCAGGGCGTCGCCGATGGGCTCGATGATCGTGACCTCGTCATCGACGAGGAGTACGTCCAGCATTCGACTGAAAAAGCTAGACCGCGGCCGGTGGTGACGCCAGGCGCTCCGGCCCGGAATCGCGGGGTCCCCAGCGAGCGCAGCTCGCTGGGGTGCAATCGTTCACCGCCTGCTACTTCTCGGTAACGGCCGCGCCACGATTCCACTGGAGCGCCGCACCGTGGCGGACGGGACGTAATCGAACGGCAAAGCGGGAAGGCAGGGAGGATCACCGAAGCGCTCGTGGCTCCGATTCACGTCACTCACCGCGGCGAATTGCCGGAATACCGGACCTCTTCCCGCCTTCCCGCCTTCCTGTTCGATCCGGCCGGGGTATCTGCGTCGCACTGCCGGGGCGCTGGAATGATGCATGCCTCGTTTCCGGCTGGTAGCGGAGCGGCTACGGCGTGCTACCGCTGGTTAGCGTCGCGGGGGCGGCCTTCGTGCGGATTCTCGCGGGGGTCCGCGATTCATGGGTGGCACGGGACTTGGATGCCGTGTCGTCCATGCTCCGACGAATCCTGGTGCCGGTCGACTTCTCGCGCTCGTCGCGAGCGGCGCTCGAGTACGCGACGCTTCTGGCCGGACGTTTCGAGGCGGAGATCGAGCTGCTGCACGTCTGGGACCCCGAGCGGCGCAAGGAGGACCGAGATCTCGTGTCGCTGGGCTTGCACTCGTGCACCGAGGCCGGAAGGAAGATGAAGGAGTGGCTCCTGTCACTTGCGCCCGCGCTTCGCGAGCGGGCACACGGGCGCCTGGAGGTCGGCGACCCTTGCGCGAGGATCGTGGAGGCTGCCGGCCGGCACGACCTCGTCGTCATGGGAACGCGCGATCGGCCCGCGATGGCGAGGCTGCTTCACGGGAGCGTCGCCCAGAAGGTGGCGCGTCGCTCCCATTGCCCTGTCCTGACCGTCCACGCCGAGCCCGAGGCTCCGGTCCAGCGCGCACCGCTGGGGATCCTGGTCGGAGAGCCCGCTTGAGCTCGGTCCCTCCGTCACGGCCACTCGCGCCCAGGCTCCTGGTCGTCGCGCGGGACGGCGGGCTCCTGGCGCTGGCGAGCGCTCTCGCGGCGAAGGGCTACCAGGTCGTGGTCGAGCGGACCGGGCTGGCGGGCCTTCGCCACCTTCGCAAGCGCGGGGGCGCGCGAGTCCTGGTCCTCGACTCCGCCGCGACGACCGACGGCATGGTGGAACAGGTAGAAGAAGCCGCGCTGGTCGTCGGCCGCTAGACGAGAGTCTCGCAATCCTAGGCTGGCCGCTGTCGCTCGACGAAGGCGCGGACCGAGGGCCGGCGCCACTGAGCCGCGGCGAAGGCGGCGACCCGGGTTGGGACGTCGTGGCCGTTCAGGATGAGCCGGTGCAGGCAGAACGCGAGGTCCGCGTCGGCGACGGTGAAGGTCGGAAAGAGCGAGGTACGTTCCAGCGGGATCAGGGCTTCGGCGACGCGGACGAGCTTCTCGGCCGCCTTCGTCGCCTCCTCCGACAGCGGCTCCGTGGCACGTTCGAAGAACATCGACCTGGTCGGGCGTTCGCGCCGGAGCGGCAAGAGATCCGTGCGTAGCCACGACATGACCTGGCGCGCCCGCGCCCGCTCCCGCGGAGCCTCGGGCAGCACCCGGATGGGCAGAGGGAACGAGTCCTCGAGGTACTCGACGATCGCCGAGGACTCGGTGAGCCAGAAGTCCCCGTGCTCCAGCGCTGGTACCTTCGCCGTGAGCGACCGATCGCGGTAGGGCGGCTCGAGATGCCGGCCCTCGTCGAGGTCGATCGTCCGGGCCTCGAACGGGAGCCCCTTCTCGTGCAGCGCGACGAAACAGGAGAAGACGTATGGGCTCACCCACGACGCGTCGGCGTACAGGACGAGGGGAGGGGACCCGGGCGCGGGCGGCGGAACGGAGCTTCGGGCGGTCATGACGACGAAGGTTGTACGTTGCCCGGGCGCTTGGACGCAACGGCGGGCGGGCGACTCCATTCCCGGCGCGGCTCAGGGCGGCCGAGGAGGCCAGTGCCAAGCCGAAGGAGAAGCGACCCCCGAGGCGGGAGCGATGATGGCCGGCAGGCCAGGAGATCGGATCATGGAGTCGAGGAAGAACGGTCCCCGAGCCGATGGCCGCAAGGAGCTACGGCGGCGTCTTCGAGGTTCGCATCCCTCCCTTCCTCCAGAGCAAGCTCGCGCTCGAGGCCGCCAGTGACGGAGTGTCGCTGAACCGTCTCATCAGCGCCGAGCCCGCCAATCGCTGATATCGCGGGACGTTCAAGCCGGTCGTCGCGCCAGCAGGTCGGCGAGCATCTCGAGGGCCTCGGCGACCGAGCCGGCGGCGAGGACGCGGTGGGGCCAGCGCGAGTCGATCTGCCTGCCCGCGAGCTCGGCGGCCCAGCCGCCCGAGGCAGCGAGTGCGACGATGGGCCGGCCGTACTGCCACGCGAGCGCGATCTCGGCGAGGGTGCCCGACTCGCCGTCCACCGCCACGACCGCGTGACCGGCCTGGGCGACCAGGGCGTTCCGCGCGGGACCGAGGCCCGTCGGGAGCGAGATGTCGACCCACTCGTTGCAGTCCTCACGCCTCGCCGACGGCAGGATGCCGATCGCGAGACCCGGGCCGCCGGCCGCGCGGAAGCCCCGGCAGGCGGCCTCCATCACGCCGCAGCCGCCGCCACAGACGAGGTGGAAGCCGAGTCGGCCGATCCCGAGGCCGAGCTCGAAGGCCATCGCGAGGACCGCCTCGTCCGTGACCCCGGAGCCGCCGACCACCGCGACGATGCGCCTCTGGGCGTCGCTGGACATCTCAGATGCTCGGAGTGAAGCGGACCTTGCCGACGCTCGGCGTCTCGTAGGTCTGCTCGCGGGCGTCGCGGGTCCGGATCTTCCAGAGCGTCTTGTGGCCGAGGGCGCGGCCCCAGAGCGAGACGCCGGGCAGGGCGACCTGGGTGGGCAGCGCCATCTTGATGGCCTGCGTCGGGCAGACCTTGACG
>JACPQR010000134.1 GCA_016190375.1 Deltaproteobacteria bacterium | reverse complement strand
GGGCATGCTGGACCAGGAAGCGCGGGCTCTGCCGGGACCAGCGCGGGGAGCCATTTTGGACCGTGCAGACTGCGCGGGCCTTCTCACTGGGTGGGTGGTCAACATCCCCCTCCCCGGCAACGAGAAGCAGCCCGCGCGGCCTGTACGGCAACGATCAGGAGGCCCTCGCCGCTCGAAGAAGCAGCGAGGGCCTTCGCTTTTGCGCCCCGACGATGGTGCCCGCTCCACCGGCCCGCTGCCCCTCGACGCCCCTGCGGGCCACGCGGAACCCCGCGCCCATCCTGAAGAACTCCGCTGCGTGCCATCGCCCGAGGCTGCGGGCCAGGCCTGCGGGCCACGCGCCCGCGCCGCCCGGCGCACCCGCCCCGGGATCATCGACGTCCTGAACCGCGCCCGCGAGTGGCAGCGGATGATCGACGCCGGCGAGGTGAAGAACGCCGCCCAGATCGCCCGCGACCACGACGTCACCCGGGCGCGGGTCTGCCAGGTGATGACGCTGCTGCGCCTCGCGCCCGAGGTCATGCAGTACATCGACGACCTCGACGGGACCGAGGGCTGCAAGCACCTCACTGAGCGCAAGGTCCGCGCAGTCGCGCTCATCGAGGACCACGACCAGCAGCGCGCCCGCTTCGGGGATCTGGTCGGCGTCACGATCCCGCCCAGGGCGCCCACGTCGCCGCGTGTCGCGGCGCGGGCGCCGAGTCCGATGGTAGGTGGCCAGGCGGTCGATGCGGGCGCGTAGGGCGCGCTCAGGGCAGGACGTAGCCGGCAGCGTTGCCGGTCTGGCCATCCGGGACGAGGCGGCCGAGCTCGACGAGCCTCGCGAGGTCACGGCTCGCAGTGCGGATGGCGGTGCCGCTGGTCTCTGCCGCCTGCTGGCGGGTGATGCGCCCGGCATCTTCGACGTGACGTAGGATGAGCCGCTGGCGAGCGGTGATCGCGTCGCCGCTCTGCCGGGCATCGGCCCGGGCGTAGCGGGTGTCGCGGCCGTCGCCGGTTCGTCCGAGGACGCCGGCCGCGACCAGATCGTTCAGCGCTCGGAGCAACGTGGTCCGGGAGATCGAGGTCTCGGCGCGGATCTCGCCGGGCGCGGCCGTGCCGAGGCGATCGACCACGCCCATGATGAGGTCGGTGCGGCACGGCTCGTCGGCGCCAGCTTGATCGACCTCGGAGTCGAGGTGGAAGAGGATGTGCTTCGGTTGCAGCGTGCGCCCCGCGTCGACGGACGCCGCCTCGATGACGTTGCGCAGCTCCCTGATGTTCCCGGGCCAGGAGTGGGCGAGCAGGATCGCCTCAGCCTTCCGCCCCAGTCGCTTCGAGGGGCACAGCCGCTGGAGGAAGTGGCGAGCGAGATCGACGATGTCGCGCCCTCGCTCTCGCAGCGGCGGAAGATCGACGGCGTAGACCTTCAGCCGATGGTAGAGGTCCAAGCGGAAGGTGTTGTTCTCCACCATCGCCTTCAGGTCGCGATGGCTTGCCGCCACGACGCGGACATCGACCGCGCGCACCTCGTCGCTCCCGACCGGCTGTACCGTGCCCTCCTCGAGGACGCGCAGGACCTTCGCTTGGAGCAGCAGGGACATCTCGCCGATCTCGTCGAGGAAGACCGTGCCGCCGTTCGCCGCCTCGAAGACGCCCCGCCGGTTGTCGAGCGCGCCGGTGAAGGCGCCGCGCTTGTGCCCGAAGAGCATCGACTCGAGCAGCGTCTCGGGGATGGCGGCGCAGTTGATGGGCTTGTACGGCGCTGAGCGCCGTCCGCTCCGGTCATGAACCAGCCGAGCCGCCATCTCCTTGCCGGAGCCGGTCTCGCCGCGGATGAGCACCGGGAGCTTCGTGGGGGCGACCCGCTCGAGGCGGCAGATCGCGACGAGCAGGTTCTTCGACCTGCCCTTGATCTCCTGCCGGATGTCCTTCGAGTTCGCCACGTCGGTGCCTGCGGTTCACGCCAGCTTTCACCCGCAATTTTGCGGAGATAGGCGAGAAACCCCAGGACACCTGGGCAGTTCGGCTGGACAGTTCGACGATGGGGAGTCGGTGCAGCTCGGGGCCTGCGGCGGTCACCTGGACAGTTCGCAACTTCGTCGGACAGCTCGCGGCTCAACCGAACCGGACGGCTACGCGAGCGGGGTTCAGGCGGTAGCCCTTGGGCGACGACTCGATGATCTCGTCGGCCCCGACGGCGATGCCGGTCTGCTCCTCGTACTTCGCGGCGATGTCGGCGCGGGCGCGGTTGATGTACTTGGACACCGTCTCGGCCTCGTCCGTCGCCGTGGAGTCGCCGAGCGTCCCGAGCAGCGTCTTCGCGAGGACCCACCGGCATCCATCTGCGGCGCGGCGCTCGCGCAGATCCTCGAGGCGCCGATCGGCGAGCGCCCTCACGACGGCGACCTGCATCTTCGCCCGGGACGAGAGAACCTCGATGCCATCGAGGCTGACGGACTTCTCGGCGATCACGAGGTCGTGGATGCCCACGCGCTCACGATGCACGCGAGGCGCCGGGCTCCGCAGCGGCAGGAACGGTCGCGCCGGCGGATCGCGAGGGGCGGCCGGCAGCGGGTCGGCCGCTCGTTCCTCGAGGCGCACTCGCAGGACGCTACTCCCCTCGCGTGCGAGTTCGTGGAGCGGCAGGGGGCGGATCCACTCATCGCCGCCAGGGAACCGATCCATGAACACGCGCGGCGCGGCGGTGACGTACACGAGCGCGTTCGTCGAGGCGAAGCTGCGGGTCGCGAAGCGCGTCTCGGTGCAGTGGTCGAGCAAGCACGCGTAGGCTTCGTGTCCGCTGATGCCGAGCCGGTAGACTGGAAGCCCGTCGAGCTGTTGCGCACCCGACTCCAACTCCCGGACGCAACGCTCGAAGAAGGCGGCGATCCGAGCGTCGGGCATCGACACGACCGCCCTGTCGTACAGCGTTCTGCGTCGGCGCGTCGGCCAGTGCACGCGGCCGCATTCGCGGCAGACGTAGCGCAGGTCGTCCTCGTGCTGGAGCGGGTCGTCGGCCGCGACCGGGTCGATCTCGATCTTCTGGTCGCACTCGCGCTTCCAGGCGTGGGCGAGGTCCTCGTCATCGGCGTGGTCGACGCACAGGAAGTACTTCCGCCAGGAGACCTCGATGAGCCCGAGGTCGTGCTCGATCCGGCGCAGCTCGGCTCGCTCGTCCTCGGTCGGGTCGTCGACGACGTGACCATCCTGCAGGAGCCGCTCGGTGGCGCTCTTGAGCCGGCGCCGCCGGCGCGCCACCTCGGGCTGCGGGCCGGCCACTACCGCTTCCCGCCCTTGCTCTCGGTCGAGCGCACCTTGATGCTGAACTCGTCCTGCATGAAGCGCTCGAACTCGGCGCAGCGGTTCTTGTCGAGCCGCCCATCATCGTACTGAACGACGCGCGTGCCGTTCTTCTTGGGGAAGAACAGGGAGATGCGGTTCTTCCGCTTGCCGCTGACGAACGCGACCTTGATGCGCGCCAGGTTGTCGAGGTCGTCGAAGAGATCGCCCACCGCCTCCTCGAAGTGGTCGATGCCGTCGATGATGTTCCGATCGCTCTCGTTGGTGATCGTCACCTTGTGCCCACCCCGCAGCGGCGAGTTGGCGGCGACGATCTCGAGGATGGGCAGCCGGCCGTCCCCGGGGTCGGTGATGGCGGCGAGGAAGTTCTCGATGGCCGCGTCGGACGCGGCCTGGAGGTCGTCTACGTAGTGGACGTCCGAGCCGAAGAACGCGGTGGCGATGCGGTCCGCCACGAGCCGGGGCACCTCGGACGTGACGGAGCAGACCTTGAGCGCGCGGCCGCCGTCCTTGAAGTGCAGGATGATCCACTCCGACTTCTGCCCGTGGTGGACGTCGGTCCCGTCGTCGTTCCACACGTAGTCGGGGTGCAGGTTCCGCCGCAGGAACACGAGCTGCCCGTCGTCCTTTCGCGGCACGGTCATCACGTAGTGAAGCCGCGGATGGGCGGGGTGCTTCTTCCGCAAGTCGGCCAGTGCCGGGTCGATGTTCTTGCGGACGAGAAAGTCCTCGAGCTTCGTGGCGCCGTCCCGGACCTTCTCCTTCAGCACCATCGGCGCGGCGCCCTTCCGGTGCCAATCGTTCAAGCCCTGGACGTACCGCAGCGCCTCCGGCTTGCGGAGGTACAGGTGCATCAGCAGGAGCTGGCGGTCGTACTCGTCGTTCCGCCGCCGGCAGGCCGCCAGCTCGGAGTTCGGGAGGTACGCCTCGGCGATGTCGGCGACGGCGGCCGACGTCTTGTACTGGGCGAAGTCGTCCACGAGCAGGAAGTGGATCACCACCAGCGGGTGACGGGCCAGGCCCTCCTGGATGTCCCCGACGTTGCCGCCGGTGTCCACGCCAGCGAGCGACGCGATCAGCTCGACCGCGGGCCGGCTCCGGAAGCTCTTCCGGATCTCCTCGAGCAAGGCATCGGCGTCGTCCTCGATCGCGAGGCGCGCGCGGTAGGTGTGCCGTAGCAGGTCGCGCTCCCAGAAGTCACGGTCCGGCGCCGTCGCCAGGATCGACTGGGTGGTTGCGCCGCTGCCAGCCGCATGGACCCGCGCCGCCTGGATCTCGTTCGTCGTCAGCATGCCTCGCTCCTCTATGCTGCGGCCCCACCCAACCAGCGCGATGTGCGCTCGCGGGTGTGGTCCGCGGTACGACGTTGATCCTGCCGAGGGTCGGATTTCGGAGATATGCCACCGCGTGAAGAAAGATGTGACCGGCGACGACGCGGATCTCCTTTGATGTCGGGGAGACGCCGCACGGGATGTGACCGTCGGGCCAGAAAGATGTGACCGGCCTCTCGGACGCTACGGGTCGATGTCCGGCATCTGGTCCCACCCGAGAATGCGGACGACGAGAGGGTTGAGCCGGTAGCCCTGCCAGTCGCGGAGGTTCTCGACGATGTCGTTGTCGCCGATGGCGCGGCCGATGCGCTCACGGAAGTCGCGCTTCACGTCCTGGCGGAACTTCACGATCCTGGCCCTGGCGGCCTGCCCGGAGATCCCCAACTGGTCGGCGAGGACCTCTCCCCGGATGCCGTCGAACTTCTCGGGGGCGCGAAGAGCTTGCCAGTCCTTGAGGAACAGGTCCCCGAGCGCGCGGAGCAGCCCGCAGTGGGCACCACGGTAGGACAGCGCCTCGATGCGCACCAGGGTCCCCTCGGGGTGGAAGGACAGGCGGACGACCGAGCCGACGATGTTCGCGGCCGGCACGAGGGCGCCCTCGCCGGCGAGCGCGACCTCGATCTTGTGCTCGAGGGTGCGGTCGGTTCCGAACGGCTTGGGGATGTAGTCGTTGGCCCCGTTCTCGACGAGCACCTGAGCCGAGAGCTTCTCGGAGCCGTAGGCGGTCATCACCACGACCGGCATCAGCATGGCCGATCCCCGCTTGACCAGCCGGCGCTTGCGGATCTCCCCCAGGATGTCGATGCCGACCTGGTTGGTCGGCTTCATGTCGTCGGGCTTCCTGGGCAGCCGCAGGTCCAGAAGGACGAGATCGAAGTCTGCCGACTGGAGCTGCTCGTACGCCTCGCTCTGGCACGTGGCGAAGGCGAGGTCGAACTGCCTCAGCCGATCGGCGAGAAGCTCTCGGATGCCACGGTCGTCCTCGACGACGAGTATCCGGTTCGTCGGCGCCACTTCCTACTCCCCATCGGCTTCACGCCGCAGCGGCAGGACGACCACCACCTTGGTGCCCTCGCCTGGGCTCGACTCGATCGACAGCTCGCCTCCGTGATCCTGCACGATGATGTGCTCGGCGATCGGCAACCCGAGCCCGGTGCCCCCCTCGCCCTTGCGGGTGCTTCGGAAGCGCTCCATCGCGTGCTCGATCTGTTCGGCGGTCATCCCGTGCCCGGTGTCCGCCACGGTCACCTCGACGAAGCCGGTGCCCATCGGCCTGGCGCGTACGACGAGGCTCCCACCCTGGGGCATCGCCTGGTAGGCGTTGGCGATGATGTTCGCGAGCGCGCGAATGAGGCGCTGCTCCAGCGCATCGAGGACAACGCCCTTCGGCACGTCGATCTGCAACTCCACGGCCGGCCCCCCCTGCCTGGCGCGCTCCGAGCCCCGGGCGACGGCTTCCTGGATCACGGACTCGAGATCCGCCGGCGCGAAGGGCGCTTCGTTCGGCGAGCTGTACGTGTGCAGGTCGTCGACGAGCACCGCAAGCTGCTGCAGGCGGGCCAGGGCCGTCGCGAGATGGCGGTCTGCGGTCGCATCGCTCGTGCCGCGCTCGGAAAGATGTCGACCGAGCTCGACCAGGTAGCCCTCCAGCGGCGTCAGCAGCGTCTTGATCTCGTGGGCGGTGTCTGCGGCGAGGTCGCGGTAGTAGCGCTCGCCGACCTCGGTGGCGAGATCGTAGATCCGCGCGGGCGTCATGGACCGAAGCCCGATCTGCCGGATCCGCGCCACGATGTGCTGCAGCGTGGAGTCCTGCGCGCCCTCGGTGAGCGGCCACTCCTTCGCCCTGTCGGTGCGCGAGCGCAGGCGACGGCTCGCACGCGTCGCCGCCTGGCTCACCCACCGGTTGGAATCCTTGAGGAGCGCGTCGAGGGTCCGCTCCGGCACGTCGCTGTTGAGGTGCCGGAACTCTGCCAGCGCGAGGGCAGCGGCCTTGCGCACCTCCCACTTTAGGTCGCCGGCGGCCTGGAGGATGAGCGGACCGAGTTGATCCTCAGCCCCGCGATCGAGCTCACCGCTGGCGAGCAACGCGGTCGCCTCTCGCAGCGCGTCGGCCTTGCGCGTCCAGGACGCGTCTCGCAGCCCCTCGAGGAGCCCCTCGATCACGTGGGCTGGGACCGCCCCGGGCATCACGCCTCCTTTGTACCCGGCATCGGTCGACCGTACCTCTTCTGGCGCGCCTCGAACGCCGCTCGTCCTCCTTCCAGGACGGTCATGATCTGCGGTGCGACGTCATCCACCGATCCCTCTTTCGCCACGCTCGCCGACCGGCCCGTGGACCGGAGGCAGAAGACTCGCGCCGCGTCCCCGAGCACGGGGATGTTCGGGTTGTGCGTGACGAAGATGAGCTGTCGCCGCCCACGAACCTCCCCGATGCTCTGCACGATCGTCTCGAACACGAACGCATTGTCCAGGTTGTCCTCGGGCTGGTCGATGAGCAACGGGCGCTCGCTCTCCATCAGGAGGATGGGCAGGATCGTGGTGCACTTCTGCCCCGTGGAGAGCGACGCGGAGTCCTTGTAGTCCTGCCCGTCCTTCAGCTCCAAGATCGGGCGATCGTGGAGCTCGACGGTCTCGATCGCGAAGACCTCGGGCTTGTCCTTGAGCTGGATCACCAGCCGCGTGGCGCGGTCGGCATCGAGGTCCAGCTCGCGTTCGAGCGTGACGCGGTCCTCGTTCTGGATCAGCGAGGCGAGCTCGGCCGGCGGTATCCGCTCGACGGCCCGGTCCACGATCGTCGCGTAGCGGAGCCCCGAGCCCTTCATGGACTGGTTCAGCAGCGAGCGGTACTCGTCCATGTTCCCGAACTGCTCCATGCGCACCCGGATCATGGGCGACAGGTGCTCGTTCAGTCGCTCGGCGACGCCGAGTCGGAGCCGGTATCGCTCATCCCGGATGTCGGAAAGCCGGGCGCGAAGCCGCTCGCGTTCCTGGTTGAGCTCGGCCAGGGCCGCCCGCTTCTCCTGCAGCCTCTTCTCCTTGGCCTTCAGGTCGGCGTGGCGCTGCTCCAGGCGCGTTCGCTCGACGCCCTTCGCCCGCTCCTGCTCGTGCTTGTCCACCAGCTCACGGTACTGCTTCTCCTGCAGCGCCTGGCGCTCGGCGAGATCGGCCTGCGGGCCCTTCAATGTGGTCTGCGCGGAAGTCAACACCCCTTTCGCGGCATCGAGGTGTCGCTCGACGGTCTCGACCGCCGTTTGGGCGGCGTCTCGAATCCGCTCGACGAGCTCGCGGTTCGGCGTCGCCGCCATGTCCGCGTCGAACGCATCCTCGAACCGCTGCTTGAGATCCTGCACGACGGTGTTGATGTGCTGGATGCCGCCGCCATACAGATTTCGGACCGTCTCGACGAGTTGGACCTCCCGCGCCCGAAGGCTCTTGCGCTCATGCTCCCGGCGCAGCAGGTCGCCGCCGCTGCCCTCGTCGCCCTTCTCGAAGCCACGGATCTTCTCGGCGACGTCGGGCAGCTCGCGCGTCGCCTCGACCAGATCATCGACGGCCTTGCGGCTCTCGAGGATCCTGGCCGCATTGGCCTCGAGCGCCCTCGTCGTCTCGCGGATCTGTCGATCGAGGTCGTCGACCTCTCGGTGGATGAACTTGTCGATGAGCTGGAGCTGGAAGAAGGCGTCGTTGGCTATGTCCTCGATCTGGTTCTGGCTGTAGACGTCGACGCCGAACACGATGTCCTTGCCGATGTTGATTTCGACGGGCGTTCCCTCGTCGTTGGTGACGAGCGGGCTCTCGCCGAACCCTCGGACCACCGAATAGCAGGTCCCGTCGAGGGTCTCGATCTCGACCCGGACGCTTCCCCCGCCGAGGTTGCTCTGCAGCAGCTTCTCGATGGCTCGGTAGCGGTCCTTGTCGGCATTCGGGTCCGGCATCCGGTCCAGGGCGTAGCGGATCGCTTCGAGAACCGTGGTCTTCCCGGTGCCGCGACCACCGATGATGCAGTTGAGGGTCTCGTCGAACTCGAGCTTCACGCCGGGCAAGAACCCACCCGTGAACTCGATGGACCGGATCTTGTGGTACGCGGTCATGCTCGCCTCACGTGGCGGCGTCCTGCGCGCCCGTGATCGTGCCGTTCCCCGCGGTCAGCGGCCCGCCGAACTGCTCGACCACCTCCTCGGAGTCCCGCCCCGCGACGGCCTTGCCGATGGCCTTCTCGACCAGGTCGAGGAGCTGGCAGGCACGGTCCCGGATGAAGGCGTCGAAGTCGTCGGCGCGGAGGAGCGACGGGGCGATCCGGTGCGTCGCGACGATCTCGTCGAGCCGCTCGGGCGCGACGCCGTGGCTCTTCTCGATCGTGGCCAGGTACCGACTCGGCGCGTTGCCGCCGATGAGCCGGTTCGTCCTGGCCGTGATCGGCGCCTTGTTGATGACCGAGTTCCACCGCTGGCGCGGGTAGCCCTGTTTCTCGCAGTGGGCCCGGGGGAAGACGTGGTGGATCTCGACGGCCTGGTCGAAGAACGTCGTCAGCTCGATGCTGTCTCCATTGATGAAGTCGTTGCTCCCGGTCTGCATCAGCAGCGCCATCATCCCCTTGTAGGCGGCGCTCTGGCGGGTCTGCAGGGTGAGCAGGCGCGTGGGCGCGAGGTTCGCGTCGCGCACGGTGCGGGGGTCGGCTCCGCCCTCGATCCACGCGACGACGTCCACGATGTCGTTTGCGAAGCGGGTCTCGGTCGTGCCGCCGTAGAGCTCACCGAACACGCCGCACCAGTACCAGCGCGCCAGCTTCTGCTTCACGGCGTCGGACTCGAAGCGGTCGCCCAGGACCGCGCACGCGGCGGCGAGCGGAACGATCTGGGTTCGGTACGGCAGGTTGGCCGAGTCGAAGACCTTCTCGCGGACCAGCAGGCGGGCAGCCTCGAAAAGGCCTCGCTCGATGAGATCGGCGTTCTGCCGGTACTGCGCGAGCGAGAGGTTCAGGATGTCCTTCCGCTTGCAGCTCACCCCGGTGCCTTCGGCACGGTGGCGCTTGTAGCTGGCGAGCAGCGTGACGGCCTGGAGGAAGTCGGTGGCCTCGACCGACTGCAACACCTCCTTCTCCTGAAGCCGCGCGCTGCGGCCCTTCCAGTCCTGCCGCAGGTCGAACTCGTCTGCGGCGAAGGTCGCCGTCATCAGCTCGAAGACGGTGAGGGCGACGCCGCCGGTGTTCACCTTCTCGAAGACCTGACAGACGGCCTCTTTCCCCGTCTCGCGCGTCAGCTCGATCGTCGGGACGCGGTAGGCCCGAAACCGCTGGATGACCTCGCGCTCGAAGGCATCGAGAAGCGTCAGCTTCTGCTTGTCGTAGCCATGGTGCGCTCGGTAGCCCTGACACCAGTCGTAGTAGCCGTCCGAGAACAGGGTCGCGAGGGGGAAGTAGCCAAGCTCGTACTCCCTCTCTGCGCTGCTGACGTCGAGCTCGACCGTCCGGTTGAAGTCGACGAGCCGCATGCGGTTCGGGCCCAGCGAGACGACGGCGTCCTCGCGGTCGGCCTCCGGGTCCAGGCACATGGCGATGTCGAGGTAGTAGACGCGGTCGATGTCCTTCCCCTTCTCGGTCGTCGTGGGGACGGGCTGGCCGCTCCGGAGGGCGAGGTAGAGGGAGGTCATCCGCTGCTGCCCGTCGAGGATCAGCATCCCGGGCTTCTTCCCGTTGTGCTCGGGCGCACCCTGCACAGCCCGGGGCTTGAAGCGTGCACCATCGCCGCCGGCCTCCAGGAGCATCACCGACCCGATCGGGTACGAGCGCGAGATGCTGGCGATGAGCGACCGAATGTGATCGTCGTCCCAGACCCAGCCGCGCTGGAAGTCCGGGAGCTGGAGGTCGCCCGCATGGACCTGGTTCAGCAGCTCGGTCAGGCCGGGCTCCCCGGTGCGGAAGGTATTGCTAATCGTGCTCATGGTCTGGGGCCTCCCGGTGGCATCTTCAGTTCGGTCACAGGTCCATCCTCAGCAGCCGCTCCTCGGCAGGCGCGCCGGCGATCTGCAGCCTGAGCCAGGGCTCGTGCAGGAAGTCGGTCGGCGGCTGCGTCGTCGTGGTGACGATGTACTGGAAGCCCGGCTCGCCGCTGAAGCACTCCTCGAGGCGCCGGGCGTAGAGGAACAGCCGCTCGTAGATGTCCGCCGCCATGTCGGCTTCGCGAGGGCCGTCGTGAAGCAGGAAGCGCGGGAAGCAGCCGCGGCCCTGGACGCTGTCCGTCATCGCCGCCAGGTCGAACGCGAGCAGCTTCACCGTGGCGAGGGCGGCGCTCTCCCGCTCTCCGCGGTGCTCCACCAGCAGCACGAGGGCACGCCCGGACGTGTCGACGCGGCCCTCGACCTCGTCGCCGAGGAGCGCGCGAAGGACGTAGTCGAACGTCGCGGAGAACTTCCCAAGCGCCTGGCGCCCGGATCGCCGGAGCTCCTCCTGATGGGCGTAGGACGCCTCGATGTCGGCTCCCAGCGTTCGGACCGCCTCGGCTTGCTGAGTCGATTGCCTCCAGGCGTCCTCGGCGTCGTCCACGAGCCGCTGGGACTGCCCGAGCCGGGCCTGTTCATCCAGCAGTCGGCCTCGCTCCTCATCGAACGCAGTGGCCGCAGCCAGATAAGAACGTCGCGCTTCCTGGGTCGCCGTCTTCGCCGCCTCCTGCGCGGTCCGCTTCTGCTCGACGTTCGCCTCGAGGGCGCGCACGAGCTCCCGCTGCACGTCGAGCTCCTCGGCTGCGCTGCGCTCGCTGCGGCGCTCGGCCAGGTCCGCGGGTCGCGTTGCCGCAAGCGGACAACCGCGCTCGCGCGCGAGCTTCATGGGCACGTTGCAGTAGTCGCGCGGCGGCGGCAGGGCCGCCAGCAGGTCCGTCTGCTTGTCCCCCTTGGCTCGTCCCTCGAGCTGCTCGATCGCTGCCTGCTCCATCGCCAGGCGCCCCTTGGCCTCTTCGAGGTCGCGCCCCGCAAGGGCCTCGGCCTCCACGGCTCGCTCCAACGCGGATCGGAGGTCCGTCCGGTTGTCGGAATCGGTCAGCTTGGCGATCCTCCGCGCGAGGTCAGCCTTGCGCCGGTCGAGCTCTGTTCGGGCCTGGGAACCAAAGAGGCCGGACGACGGAGGTGCGACTTCGATGCTGAGCAACCGCTCGACGCGCCCGTGGTCGACGGCCGCTTGGTGCGCGAGCAGCGGCTCCTTCTGCGCCGCCTCCTTCTTGTCCGCAACCAGTCTCGCGTTCCTCTCCTGCTCCTCGCGCTCGTCGTCCGTGATGAGTCCGAGCACGGAGCGCACGAGGAACTGCCGCTCGTCGACGTTGAGACCGGGAGCGTCCGAGCCGCTCGAGCTGTGGCGCCACTCGAGGAAGTCCGCGAAGCGGCACTCCTGATCCCGCGTGAGCCACGGCAGGATGTGCGGCCAGCGGACCGTCTCCTCGCGCGTGGGGAAGCGACCCGCCGGGAGCGGCCCGGTCACCGCCTTCCCGACCGCGTCAAGAAACGCCTGAAGCTCTGCGTGCTCGCCGCCAGCGAGCATCTGGTCGGCGCCTGCGCCTTCGACGCAGAATGGGTGGTGGCCCTTGCCGAACGGCCGCGCCACCGTCCACAGCCGGCCTGCCACGACGACCTCGGCGAGAAGCCAGCCCGCCGGCAGTGTCTCGCGGATGCGCCGCCGCGTTGCCTCGGCTGCGAACCCGCCTTCACCGAGAGCATGCCGCAGCAGCCGGCAGAAGGTCGTCTTGCCAGCGGTGTGGCCCGCCACGCCGCTGCGGAACAGCGCGTTGCCGTTCGTCGATGCTTCCGGAGGGGCCCAGACGATGTTGAGGCCGCGCCGGAGCTCGACGTCGCGAAGAACGTGCTCGTCGCCCCGCTGCAGCTCCCGCAGCACGCGGATGCGGCGCACCCACAGCAGGGGCTCGCCGCGATCGGCTGCCGGCCGCACTTGCTGGGGAGGGTCCACCCCCGGGAGACGAAGCTGCATGGTCATGCGCCTCCGGCCTGGAGGAGGGCGCTATCAGCGTCGGAGAGAGTCGAGTCGACGTCTTGCATGGCTGCGGCGGGGAGCGCCGCAAGCACCCGCAGAGCGAGGCGCGCCTCGAACCGGAACCAGGCATCCAACTGCGCCTCCGAAGGCGTGTGCGGACTGGTCGTGACGACGGACCGCGAAGCCGTATCCGTGGCCAGCCGGATCCCGTCGCGATTGGCCAGCGTCCTGAGCGTGTCCGCCAGGGGTCCAGAGGCCACGCTCCGTTGAGCGACGCGCTGCGCCCAGGCTCCAGCCGGACCGACTAGATCCGCGGGAGCCAGCCTCGCGAGGAGAGCCGGGTTGCTCCGAAGCGCGAACGCCCGCGCCAGATCGATGCGCGGGATGGAGCCGCCGGCGGCATGGACCAGCGCCCAAAGGCACATCGCGGCCTCTTGGGCCGGCGCCAGGGTGGGCATGGTCGCGGAGAGAGCCGAGACGTCCACCAGGTCCAACGTCGGTCCCGGCGCGGCGACCTGGTCGAAGGCATCGAGGACGAGGCGCTTCGTGCGGTACTCCCCGTAGGCCTTGACGTCCCTCTTCTCGACGATCGGGAAGGTATCCAGAACGTAGGCCAGCTCGTCCCGCGTCAGGCCGTACACCTCGCGCGCCACGTAGGCGTCGATCTCGGCTTGAAGGAGGCTGCGTTTGTCCTCGTCGGTCGCACCGGGAACGGTGGAGGCGTCCTCGTGTGGTGGGACCCACCCGTCGGCGGCCATCGCGTTCCAGAACGGGAGCATCTCTCGTCCAGCGCAGACCAGACGCAAGACACGCGGGACCAGGAAGCGGAGCTTCTCGTCGGTCGCCGCAAAGCGCGGGAAGGGCAAGCTGTCGACGACCGTGTAGGACATCTTCAGGCTCACCTTCTTGCGAGCCAAGAAGTCCATGGCGAACGAGTTCGCGACCGCAAGCCAAGCGGCGTGGGCGTACGGGGCCTCGGCGAAGAGAATCGTTGGCACCTTGTCGCCGCAGATCGTGCCCGGCGGAACGAGCGCCGCGACGAGCGTCCGCTCGTTTGTCGGGCTCGCGACGTCGCAGAAGCCGACCCGGTACTGGTGGTACCGCTCCCGCACCTTCTCGGGGACATCGTCGACCGGGATGTACCACTGCGGCTGGATGGCCTTCGTCGGATCGGAGAACGGCAGGTCCTCCCAGTCCGCCTTGCGTCCCCGCCCGGCGCGGTACCCCTTCGCCCGGTGGTCGTACTGCGAGACCATGCGGCCCTCGTACAAGGGGACGCCCGCCGGATCCTCGCTGAAGCGCTCGCGGTCGTTTCCCATGTGGATTTCGGCCATGTAGTGCCGATGCGGAGGCCCCGCCGTCTCGTCACCGAACTTCGGGTGGCGCTCGTACATCTTGGCCGCGATGTCGACGTCGCGCTGGCTGCCGAACTCCATGATGGCGAGGGCGTCGGGCGAAAACGTCTCGACCAGATGCATGGGCATTCGCAGAGCGCCGCCGCCCGCCGCTGCGGCGAGTTCCGAAGGCGAGCGGATGTTGAAGGCAACTCTGAACTGCTCGGTTCGTCCGGGACGCCTCACGCTGTAGATCGTGAACTTCGTCCGACCGTCGATTCCGTCGAACCAGACCTGCCGGTTGTTCTCAAACCCGAGGAAGCCGTCCAGCTCGCAGCGTTCGAACAGCTCCTTGCGGATGGCCATGCAGTTCGCGCCGTTGTAGAGACCCTCGGGGACAACCTGCGACGCGCGACCGCCGTCCCGGACCGTACGGAGCGCCGTCTCGACGAACATGCGGTAGACGTTGAAGTCGCCCTTGCCGAGATTGCCCGGCGCGAAGAGCGTGTAACGTCCGCTCGCCTTCATGAAGTGCACGGATGAGTACAGTTCACGGCGGTGGGCTTCCCACTTGCTGGCGATGGACGAGTCGGCGAGGAGTTGCTCGATGAGGGCCGCCTGCCCCTCCCGATCCTGGAACCGGATGTCGGGCTCGTATTGGGAAAAGAACTCCTTCGCGTCGGGGCTCAGCGTGTCCCACGGGGGATTGCCGAAGACGACGCTGAATCCACCCCCCCAGCCCGTGACATCGTCATCGCCAATGTCCCGCTTCATCCCTTCGAACACTTGCGGGAACGCCAGATGCCAGTGGAAGAAGCCGTGACGCCGGGATAGCTCTCGGATGGTCCGTTTCGTTGATGGTGGTGCATCCGACGGGTCGCGGCGGATTCGGCGCCACAACCCCTCGGTGACAGCCGCGTGTTCGAGCTCCCCGGGTGTCATCGGCCACATGAACGCCGAGCACCACGCGTCCGCCTGGAACCATGCATCCCTGAACTCCGGAGACCGCGTGAGCCGATCCCAGTCCGCCGCCTTGCGCCTGACGGCGACGATGTTCTCGTCTGGCTCCGATTCGACGCTGGCCGCCTGAGAGATCAGAGCACTGGAGCCGGAGGCGGGATCGGCGGCGAAGTAGCTGAACACCGTGGTCTGCCCAGCGCGCTCGTTCCTGTTCTGCTTCTTCAGTGCCTTCGCTACGTCGTTGTCGTCTCCCTCGAGCGCCTTGAACGCCTCATCGGGGATCCCGCGCGCCATGAGCGCCGGGGTCGTTCCGAGCAGCGCATTTCCACACTGGATGTGGCTGTCCAGGAAGGACAACGGCCGCCCCGGCTCGATGGCTTCCATCCAGAGGCTCACCTTGCAGAGTTCGACCGCCATGGGGTTGAGGTCCACGCCGTAAATGCAGCGGCCGACGACGTCCCGGAGCGCCCGCCGGACCTCTCGCGGACTGGGCTCATCTTCCCCCGCGCGGGCCGCGGCGAGGCGCTTGGCAATGCGGCGGGCGGCCGCCACGAGAAAGTGCCCCGAGCCGCAGGCGGGGTCGCAGACCTTGATGGCGAGAATCGCCTCCTCGGGGTTCTGGCTCTTCGCCGCCTCATCGAGGAGAGGCCCGAGCGCCGAATCCAGGAGGCAGTCAACCAACGGCGTCGGCGTGTAGTAGCTGCCGGTCGTCTTCCGCTCGTGCCCGGCGGCGGTCTCCAAACTGAAGGTGCCCGCTTCCTTGTTCATCCGCGGGTGCAGCTCGAGCAGGCCCTCGTAGATGCTGCCGAGCTCGTCCGCTCCCACGTTCCGCCAGTTCACCGAGTAGCGCGTCCGCCCTTCCTCGATGGTGGAGATGCGGCGGACCGCGTCGAGGACGTGCTCGTTGCCGCACTCCGCGTCCATCAGCCACGGGCAAGCCGTTGGCCCCCATAGGCGGCTGCCGAGCGCGGGCAGCCCGAGTTCCGGGCAGCCGTCGTCGAGCTTCGACATGACCAGCCGGAGGCCCTGCCACAGATCGCCGTGCGGCCCGCCGCGCCGCTTGTCGGCCAGGTCGCGCAGGCGGCGCGTGGCATAGAAGCGGAGGTACCGGTCCTTCGCGGCGTCGTCCGCGTCGGGGTCGAGCAACGCGTCCCGCTCCTCGGCGACGAACAGGAAGATGAGCCGGTACACCAGCCGGAGGACCTGACGGTAGTACTCCTGCTTGTCGAGCTCCCCGGACTCCAGGGCTTCGCGGAGCCTGTTGTTCGCCCGGTTCGCGAGGAAGCCGGTGCCGAACGACTCGATCGCCTTCTCGACGCCGCCGCGCAGCTTGTCGAGGGCGCGGACTCCCTCGTCGCGGGAGCTGTTGAACCAGGTCTCGAGCCAGCAGTCCTCGGCCTTGTCGGCCTCGACACGGCTCTGGTGGCAGACCATCCAGAGCAGGAGGAACTCGCTGTACTGCTCGCCCTCCATGATCGCCTGGATGTCGAACTCCACGTAGGCCTGGCGCGTCAGGCTGTGGTGATCCCGGAGGACGCGGAGCTGGAGACCGTTCGACACGAAGCCCCAGAGATGGTGCTCCGAGCGGTTCAGGAACTCCTGGACCAGGCCGTGCGGGGATGCCTTGGCGGCGCCGGCGACACCCGCCTGCCGGCGGTCGAGGTCCACCCCCGCGCCGAGCAGGTGGATCGGCGACAGGTGCCAGAGGTGCGAGACCGCGAAGCTCTTGCCATCGACGTCGATAGCTTGGCCCTTGGGCAGGCGGCCGTAGCCGAGCTCCTGGAACAGCGGCAGGAGCCACCGATCCCGGGTCAGCCCCGTCGCACGGGACGAGTCGGACTCCTTGTCCAGCACATCGCGGAACGCGCGCCAGGCCCCGGTCAGGCGGCTCCAGGCGCGGTTGACGGCCTCGCCGATACGCTCGTGGGGCCCGAGGTGGTAGCTCTCCGGCGTCAGCCCGGGGAGGTCCTTGTCGCCGGCTTGGATGCGGGACAGCACGTCCTGCGGCAGCAGGCCCCCCTCGGTGCGCACGCTGCTGAACTGGCGGTTGCCGCGGCTCATCCGATGCCCCCCATGGCGGCCGGCAGGTAGACGTAGACGCCCAGGACGTCGGCGGGCTTGTGGACGTCCACCTTCAGCGCGCGCACGCCACTCTTGGTCGCCTTGCGGACGCGGCGGTGAGCATCAAGGAGCGCCTGGCCACGCTCCTCGGCGATCTGGTCCAGGCGCGGCAACAGGTCTTCGAAGCGGTCGAGCACCCGGCGGATGTGTGTCTGCGCCTGGTCGGCGCCGATGTTCGTGTCGGCATCGACGTCGAGGAGGGGCTCCAGAGTATCGGGCGGCAGCCACTCGGCACGCTCGGGGCTTCCGGTGAACCCGGCGAGCACCAGGTCCTCGGCGAGGAGCGGCCGCTCGTTCCCATCGCGACCCTGATTGACGAGATGGAAGCGAATCCGAAGCAGCAGCAGCGTCGTGCGCCGGTCGACGGCGCTCGTCCGGACGACGCCGCAGCGCCGGCCCGGCCCTACCAGGTCCTCGTCGAGCGCCGTCTCCAGGACGTGGGCGGCGAGGCCCTCCACGACGGGGTGCGTGCGCGTGAGCAGGAGGGTTCCCTTGCGCGGCGCGCCCGAGAACACGGCGCCGAAGCCTTCCTCGTGACCGACCGCGTCCTTGAGCGCTCGGGACGTCTCTCGCAGGTCGACGCGCAGGGGCTCGTCGCCGGAGACCACGGCGCCCAGCGTGCGAAGCGCCGTGCGCGTAAACCGGCGGACGTCCGCCTCGGCGCCAATCACACGGCGCACCTCCTCCAGCTCGGCCCGCACCTCGGTGTTCACCGCCGTCAGGAGCTGGTTCTGGGCGAAGAGCGTGCGGCTGCGCTTCTCGCGCTCGACGGCCGCGTCCCACTCCACGTCGACCGCGCGGTGAATCGGCTCGAGGAATTCGAAGGTGAGCTGTGTCGTGCTCTTGTGCTCGCGGATGAGGAGTCCTTCGAGGATCGCATCCTCGATGATCTTCGTCTCCATCGGCACTGGCACGATGACGCCGAGCTGCTTGTGAATGGCCTTGTGCTTGCGCAGGAGGACCTGCAGGACGATGCCGTCGACCGGATTGTCCTGGCCGTAGTACGTGAGCGTCCGCACCTGCTTCTTCGGCTGGCCGTAGCGATCGACCCGCCCCTCGCGCTGCTCGTGGCGCGTCGGGTTCCAGGAGAGGTCGTAGTGCATGACGGCATCGAAGTGCTGCTGCAGGTTGATGCCCTCGCTGAGGCAGTCAGTGCAGACGAGCACGCGCTTGTCGTGGGCGCCCAACGCCTCGACCCGGCGCTCGCGTTCCTCGGGCGGAAGCAGGCCGGTGACGGCCTCGACCACCACGCCCTTGCGCTCGAGCTTCTCGCGGAGGAAGCCTGCCACGTACTCGACCGTGGGGATGAAGCGGCAGAACAGGATCGGGGCGTAGCCGTCGTTGAGGAACTGCTGCACCAGCTCGAAGGCGCGGTGGAGCTTCACGTCGCTGGTGCCGGCCAGCGCGTCGGCCTCGCGGGCGAGACGCAGGAGGCGGTCGCGATCGCCGGCATCCTCGTCCCCGGTCTCGCTGCCCGGGATGACGTCGATCCCCTCCGCGTTCTCCTCGTCGAGGTCGAGCACGGCGCGGCGACCCTCCTCGTCAACCTGGTCGACGGTCTCGCCGTCGGCGGTCGCGGACCGGTTTCGGAGCGTCGCCGCGGCAGCGGCTGGGCTCGAGGCGAGGGCGCGAAGGAGGGCCAGCGCGGACCACCAGCGGACTCGCTGGCGGCGCTTCTCCAGCGTCTCGTCGAGCACGCTCTCGCGGCAGAAGGCGAGGACGCGATCGAGAAAGCGGCGGTAGTCGGCGGACAGGGTGTAATGGTTCTCGGCGATCTCCCTCTTGGGGAACGGGGTCACCGTGTCGAGGTATGCCTCGAGGTCGGCGCGCCTGCGCTGCACGAAGTGACGCGCGAGGTCCTCGCGGCGCTTGCGGTTGTTTTCGCCCGAGAGGTCCTCGGGAAGATCGCCGAAGCGTCCGTCGAGCAACGACAACAAGGACCGGAAGGTCTCCTCGTTGCCGCTGTGGGGCGTCGCGGTGACCAGGATGAGGTGGCGCGACGCGCTGTCCGGCCTGCTCGGCGCGACCAGCGCGCGGAGCAGCTCGTGTCGCTGTTGGCTCGCACTCCGACCGGGTGCGGCGGCGCATGTGTGCGCCTCGTCCACGATGACCAGGTCCGGACAAGTCCGGAGGAACTCGTCGCGACGTCGATCGCTCTTGATGTAGTCGGTCGAGACGACGGTGAAGGGGTAGCGCTCGAACAGCGATTCGTCCTGGCGGCAGGTCCGCTCGAGGCGCGCCGCGGTCGCGGACAGGACGAGCTCGGCGCTGATGTGGAACTGGTCGGCGAGGGCCTTCTGCCACTGCTCGGCAAGGTGGGGCGGGCACAGCACCGTGAGGCCGCCGACCTCGCCCCGGTCGATGAGCTCGCGCGCAACCAGGCACGCCTCGACCGTCTTGCCGATCCCGACGTCGTCGGCGATGAGCATGCGGACCGGATCGAGCTTCAGCGCCATCAAGAGCGGCACGATCTGGTAGGGGCGCGGCTCGACGGCGATCCGCGCCAGCGACCGGAACGGGCCCGCGCCGGAGCGGAACCCCAGACGGACGGCGTCGCGGAGCAAGCCGCACGACAGGTGGTTGCCCATGTCCGTCGCGGGGTTGGGAAGGTCGAACCTGGCCGGCTCGACGTGCTCCAGCGGCAGGTAGATGCCGGTGACCTCGTCCTCGGTCCCGCCCAAGGGGCGAAGCAGCAGAAGCCCCGGCTCGTCGTTGCTCTCGGGGAGGACGACCCACTCCCGGCCCCGCGCCCGAACCAATGCGCCGACGTCGAAGCTCATCTCGTCTCCCCCGCGCTGGTCCCGACGAACGGCTCGATGAACCGGCTGGGCTTGCCGCTCCAGCTCACCACCAGCTCATCGCGGGCGCGCGTCATCGCTACATAGAGCAACCGCCGCTCGCGAGCTTCGGCGGCTTCTCGGTCCTGTGGGTCGTCCGCGCTCCGGACGGCGGCGGGGCTCGGCAGGACGCCGTCGGCGCAGTCGAGCACGAGCACCGCCTTGAACTCGAGGCCCTTGGCTCGGTGCATCGTTCCCACGTGGACGCCGTTGGCCGCGCCTTCGTCCTTGTCGGAGAGCCCGCGCCATGGGAGCCCCGCCCGGGTCAACGCCTCGCAGACAGCCTTGACCCGGGCGCCAGTGCGGGCGAAGACGCCGATCGCCTCGGCCTGAAGCCCATCGCCGAGCCAGGTCCGGACCTGCCCGATCGCGGACTCGATCTCGGCGTCGCGGGTGGCATGGCCGCGAAGGGCCGGCGCCGGACCTCGCAGCAAGCTCCGCGTTCCGCCGCGGGTCTCGTCGCCGCCATCCATGTCGTCGGAAGCGAGCCCGAGAAGCCGATCGGCGACCCGCCGGATCTGCTCGGTGGTCCGGTAGTTGATGCGAAGGACCGCCGACCGCCCGCGGACATCGATGCCGAGCGCGCTGAGCGAGAAGCCGCCCGGGTAGATCCGCTGCCCCGCATCCCCGCACACCATGAGGTTGCCGGGACGCGCAGCGCAGAGGGCACGCAGGAAACGCAGGTCGGGTGGCCGGAGATCCTGAACCTCGTCGATCACGACCGCCGTGTAGGGAGACTGCACCGCAGCGGTCGTCAGGAGCTCCTCGGCGCGAGCGCACAGCCCGGCCCAGTCCCGCATCTGGCGGTCGGCGAGGGCGTCGAGGACGGCGCCGAACACCTGCCAGAGGACCTTTCGCTCCTTGACGGCAAGCCCTCGCCCCCGTCCGGTTCGGGGGGCCTGCCGATAGTCGTCCCACGAGTTGAGGCCCTGCAGCCGCACCACGTTGTCCCACTCGGAGCGCACAAAGGCTGCGTCGTGTGCAGGGGCGTGTCGTATGCGGAGGGACTCGACCAGCTTGTCCACGTCTTCGTCCGGAGCGGGACGCACCCGAGGCTCGGCCTGGCGGACGATGTCGAGGGCCTGCTTGTGCACGGTCGACACCGTGATGTTCCCGCGCTCGGAGTCCGTGCAGAGCTTGAGCAGGTTCCGCTCGACGTTGTCGCAGAGCGTCGTGACGAAGCTCGTGACGAGGACCCGTTCGCCACGGCGGGCGAGGTGCCTGGCGCGATGCATCGCAACGACCGTCTTGCCGGTCCCCGCCGAACCGGAGACCTTCGTTGGGCCGTTCGAGTCCCGCTCAACGAGGGTCCTTTGCGAGGGGTGGAGGAAGGCGATCCAGCGGTCCATCGGCGCTTCGAGGGCTGCGGCGAGGCCCTCTGCGTCATCGGCCAGGAAGAAGCGGCGCCGGGTGTCAGGGGCCTCGATGGCCGGTCGATCCGGCGGGACCGGCGGCGGCGGCGTTACGAACTCGCCGGCGGCGAGCGCGAACAGACGCTCGCCGACATCCTCGGGCAGCTTCGCACACACGACCAGGAGCTGGTCGTCATCGAGCACGCGACGAACGGTGGGCAGCCAGCTCTCGGGAACGCCCAACGACAGGAGGTAGTCGTCGCCGTGGCTGTCGAAGATCGGCGTGGTCTCCGGCTTCACCAGGACTTCGACGATCCGTTGGACCTCGCGCACGGACTCGACCGACTCGACGATCTGCAACGCACCCGTGACCGAGTGGCGTCCGATCTCCCGCCGCTCGGCCCAGTCGTACGCAGCGTCGTGGTGAGCCGCGAAGAGGAGCGCCCAGGTGTCGCCGTCCTTGTGGAGGATCGCTCGCAGGTCGCCCGAGACGCGGCCGGACCAGACGCCCTTCGACCGGGCACGGGTGAGGCGTTCGAGGCTCAGACTCGGATGCGCAGGATTCGCCTGGAACGTGTTGATGAACTCGATGACGCGGGCCTGCTCGTTGGCCGGGAGCTGGCCAAGCGACGAGAAGAGCTGCGGTGCGATGATGACGTTCGCGGCCACGGCTACTCCTCCAGGGCCGCGAGGATGCGCGCCACGGTATCCGGTTCGTCCGCTCGGGCCCGCAGCACCCGGTGGCCCTGCTCGGCGAGACGGTTGGCGACCTCGTCGGCGCTGGCCCGCGCGTCGTCGACGAGGCGCAGCGCCCGGTTGGCCCGCCGAACCGTCGCGAGGTCGAGGTCGACGACACGGCCCCCCCGCATGACCTCATTTCCGGGCTCGATCGTCACACCATCGGCTGCCGCCAGAAGGGCCATCGTCGGGCGCCAGGCGAGGTCGAAGTCCGCCGGGTCGAAGCCGTCGGCCGCTGGCGGCTCGGCTCCCGCGGCGGGCTCGGGAGCCGTTGCCGGCACGCCGAACAGCGTGGGGTACCGGCGAAGGATGGGCTCCCACTCGCCTGCGTGGTGGAACCGGATGACGGTAAGGCCGTGGTCCTCGAGCCGGTCCTGCTGCTGGTCGTCCTTGGTGCGCTGGTCGGGCGAGTCGTGCGACGGACCGTCGACGAAGATCGCCGCGCCGTCGTCCCGGTAGAGGAAGTCCGGTCGCACACCGCAGCTCTCGATCAGGCGCTGGGCATCGCTCGGCAGCCTGAGCTGGAGCCGGTCGACCAGTTGGATCCAGCGACGCTCGATCTCCGACTGGCAGAGGTTGAGCAGACGCGTGAGCTGGTCGTCGCGGGGGATAGGCGCCGGCGATGTCCGCACCGCGGCGCGCATCCACCGTTGCAGGACGCCGGGCAGGAGCTGGCGATCGAGCAGTCGGTGATCGCGCTGGTTGTAGTACGAAAGGAGGCAGTCGTAGCAGGCGGCCTCGCAGTCCTCGCGCGCTCCCTTCGCGCGGCGCTGGTCCTCACCCGTGTCGGGATCGAAGTGGCCGATCTCCAGGGCCATGCGCGCCACGGCCGGCAGGACCGCGGGATCTTCGACCAGGCGGCGCAGCACACCCGCGCCGCCCTCGGAAGCCTCGTAGAGCAGGATGTGCTGTCGGTCGTCCGAGCTGGGTAGGGCCTCGGTGGCGAGCTCGCGATCCTCGAGCTGGAACTGCACCTGGATGGCGGTCTTCAGCGCGGCCTCCAGCGACGCCATCTGGGCGGCGTCCAGCTCCTGTGTCGGCCGGATGAGGATGCAGTTGCGGGTGTCCTCGACGTAGGGGACGACGCGCTCCACACGCGCGGACAACGGGTCGTCCGGGTCGTCCTCGACGACCTGGCTCTTGGCCCAGTAGCCGCGCTCGATGTCCAGCACGTAGCCGGTCTGGTCCTTGTCCTTGCGGCGGCGCCAGCCGAGGTTCATGCGCCACAGCGTGGCCGCGTGGCCGTAGACCAGCGACGCGAGCGTCTCGCCGTCCTCGCCGACGACCTCGGCCTGGCGCGCGGACACCACGCCCCCGCGGCTCGCGAATCGAACGCCAGTCTTCAGCTCGTACCCGAGGCGGAAGCGCTCCTCCTCGTCGGAGTTGATGCGGTCCCGCCGGCGCGTGGCCACGTTCTGCATGCGGAACAGGTTGTCGTAGGCCGGTGGGAGCTTCGCGCGGCAGCTCTCGCACAGGTCGGGGCCGGGCTCGTCCTCGAGTGGGTGAATGTAGCCGCAGCTCTCGCACTGGATGGCGCGCCGCTTGATGCTGGTGCTGTTCTCATCCCCCTCGACGGGCAGGATCACCTTGTTGATCACGTAGCGCGAGCCCTCGTGATAGATGATGCTGCGCGGGCCGAACTCGCTGATCGCGAGGAAGCGCGGGCGGGTGAGGAACTCGTCCTTGCCGTGCTTCTGGCGGCGACCGGGAAGGAAGGCCGAGAGCGGCAGCCGGGGGAAGTTGTAGCCCGGCAGGAACCCTTCGCTGGCGAAGTATCGGTAGCTGTAGAAGTCCGAGTGCGTCGAGGCGGACGTCTCGAGCAGGAGCCGGAGCTGCGCTTCGGCCTCAGCCCGCAGGCGCTTCGCGCTCTCGCGATCCTTCGGGTCACGAGACGGATCGAGGATGATCCGCTGCTGCCGCTTGGACTGGTTCAAGGCGGCCAGGTAGAGCCCGCGCCAACGGCGGCAGGCATTGTCGAAGCTCGTTGGGATCTGCACGAGCACCCGGTCGAGCCAGTGCTCCGGGTCGCCATCGGGCGCCACCAGGTCGGCGATGGCCTCACCGAGCGCGTCGCGCGCGGCAGCACGGGCGATCTCGCGCGCCGAGAGGTTGCCGAGCGCCTCCGTCACCTTCGAAAGGAGACGAAGCGTTGGGGTGTCGCCGCTGACGTCGAGGACCTCGCTCAGGGCGCTCCCGAGTGACAGCTTCGAGGCGCTGAGCCAGATCGCGTGCACGTGGGCCCGGATGAGATCCTCGTTTCCGAGGTCGAGGCGCGGGGTGGTCACGGCGCCAGCGACCATGTGCTCGGGCCGCTTGAAGAAGTACTGGTCGTGCGGGCTGCCGGCCGAGCAGTAGGAGAACACGAAGGCGGGCTGCCCGCTCCGGCCGGCGCGGCCACTGCGTTGAGCGTAGTTGGCGGGCGTCGGCGGGACGTTGCGCATGTTGACGACATTGAGCTGCGAGATGTCGACGCCGAGCTCCATCGTCGGAGAGCAATACAGG
>JACPQR010000130.1 GCA_016190375.1 Deltaproteobacteria bacterium | reverse complement strand
GGTGCGATCCTTGCCTCGTCTCCGTGCCCCTTCGCTCAGGTTCGAGGGGATCGAGGTGGTCGCGTCCTTCATCTGCTTCGCCATCCCGCTGTCGCGCTTCTCCACCTTCTCGATGATGGGTGCCATCGCCTCCACGAGCTGCATGGCGACTTCGAGTGCCTCGAACGAGCTCATCGCTGGATCCTTCCTGCCGTCCCCCGGGGGGCGCGGCGTGTCGTTTGCCCCACCCCTGCGCAGCTCCCGTGCCCGCACGGTCCTCCGGGTGGGCACGGGAGGTGCGCTCCCGGGGGAAACGGCACGCCGCGCCCCTCGGGGGACGGCCACAAACGAACGCGACTCGTTCGAGGCGCTCGAAGTCGCCATGCAGCGAGCGTCGCACTCCCTTTCACTTCGGGCAGAGGCATCGCGCGCACGACGCTCTCGGCTCCGGCCGCGGCTTCGGCTCCGGTCTCGGCTCCGGCGTCGGTCTCGGCTCCGGCTTCGGCCTCGGCTTCGGTCTCGGCTCCGGCTGCGGCTTCGGTCTCGGCTCCGGCCGCGGGTTCGGTCTCGGCTCCGGCTTCGGCCTCGGCTTCGGTCTCGGCTCCGGTCTCGGCTTCGGTCTCGGCTCCGGTCTCGGCTTCGGCTCCGGCCGCGGGTTCGCTCCGGTACGCTCGGCGCGTAGCTCGCCCGCATCGTTCCGGCGGCCGGTGCCCCCGTCTACCGACTGTCAACCATGTCCGTCGACTGCGCGTCAACCATGTTCCTGGTCTGACGTGTCAAGGATGTCCCTGTCCGCACCCACATGGGCCGTCATGCCGGCGAGTAGCGCCGAATCGAGCGCTCAGTGGCCCGGAGCGGGCGCCGGGGCCCTCGGAGCCGGAGCTGGCGCCGGGGGCGCCGCGCTCGGCGCGGGCGGAGCGGGCGCCGGCGCCGGTGCCGGTGGCTGGGCCGCTCCCTGGGGCGGCGCCGGCGCAGGCGTCGGAGGCACCGGGGTGACCTGCAGAGACGGGGAGCGGATCGGGAGCCAGTAGGTGACCTGCTGGCGGACCTCGAGGATCTGCGGGAACTGGACCGTGGCGATCTGCTCCGCGAGGCACTGCTCGGCGGGGGGGTTCGGCGGCGATACGCTCGTGCGTTCGGCGTGGCCGTCGGAGAAGACGATGAAGATGATGCGCACCCGGGCGGGCGGGCTCGGCGTGTTCCGGTTGTTGACCACGCAGGCTCGAAGCTCGTCGTAATACTCACCGAGCGCCGCCTGGATCTGGGTGTCCGAGAGGAATCTCGTCGGCTCGCTCGCCGGGGCGGGCTGTGCGCCCTCGGGCTCCTGGGGCGTCTCCTGCGTGGGTGCTGGCTCCTCGGGGCTCTGGGCGACCGGAGCGACCTCGGCGAGCGCCGTGCGAATCGCCGTGGCCACATCGGGCAGACAGAACGGATCCTCGGCGACCTTGCGCATCGCGGCGACCTCGTCGGACCCGCCGAGCCGCAGCGCGCCGGCGGCCGCGAGGGACAGCGCGCTCCGGTGGTCTCCGAGGACGTCGTCCGCGTGGTAGCGGATCACGAAGTCGCGCAGCGAACCGGCCGCCGACCTGTCGCCGAGCGTGACGATCGCCGAGACGACGTCGGGCAACGCCGCGGCCTCCGTCTCGTGGCTCATCAGGTGCCGGATGAGACCCGGCACCGCCTCGCGGACAGCCATCGCCGCAGCCGCGCGCGCCAAGAGGCCAACGGGCGGCGTCTCGGTCTGGTCCAGGAAGCTGTAGCGGCGTCCGAGCGCCTCGACGATGCGGGTTCCCCCCATCTGGCGGTCGAGGAGCTTCTGACCTGCCGCGGTCCGGATTGGCTGCGCGAGGCTCCTTCGCCCCGCGATCTCGATCAGATCGCCCGTGACCTCCTCGTCGCCGAGCTTGGCCAAGAGGTCGACGGCGAAGGCCCGCGCCGGCGCCAGCCTGTTGTCGGCGTCGAAGATCACCTCGAGCAGTCGCCTGCGGACCCCGACGTCCTCGGTCGACTCGGTCGCGCCGGGCCAGAAGCCCGCGGCGTCGAACGTCCCCGCGAGGATCGGGGATCCCGTGGACGTGCGCCATCGAGGTAGTCCGCGCTCGCCATCGACCAGCACGACGTTGCCCTGGTCGTCCGCGAGGGCGATCCCGGGTCCGGTCACCTGGAGCGACGCGATGTCGCCCGAGTGGCGATAGACCCAGCGGAGCTGGCCGTCCTGAGCGCCGAGGGCGAAGACGTAGCGGAAGTACAGGAAGTAGATTGCCCCGCCGGCGAACGAGACGTCGTCGTGGCCGAGGGTGGGCGACCAGTGGAACCTGATCCGCTCGCGAGCGTTGCGGCCCTCGGCCTGGGTCGCGTATCCGTCGGGGCCGAAGGTCGGCTCGCCTGGAGCTCCCGTGACGTGAGGCTCGAAGTACGCCGCGTCGCGCTTTGTCCCGGCAGCCGATCGCGCCGTCAGGCGATAGACGCCGCGCGAGCCGTAGTAGACGCCGCTGGGCGTGGCCATCGCGTAGGCGAACACGTCGTCGGTGCTCCTGAGCCTCGCGGTTTCCTCGCCGGACGAGGCGTCCAGGACGCTCAGGTTCTGCCGGTCCCACGGGAGGAACACGAGACCGTGCGCTACCGCCGGCGCCGCGACCATGTGGTCGACCTCGTGCCGGAATCGGACGCCCCCATCGTCGGCGCCGACGCCGAGCACGACGCTCCTGCCCGCGGAGCTCGTGTCGAGTGCGCCCGCCTCGGGCTCGCCCAGGGTCACCGCCACGGTGTCGGCGTCGATTGCGGCGCCGCGGAACGAGCGGCCCTCGCGCGCGAGGCGCCACACCTCGGTGCCATTCTCGAGCGAGAGGCACACGACGTCGTCGCCGGAAGCGAAGATCGTCACGCGTCCCCCGATGACCGGCCGGGAGTCGACCGATCCGTCCCGCTCCCACATCCGCCGGCCGCGCCCCAGATCGTACGCGAACAGCTTCTTCTGGCCGTGCGCGGCCGCGACGAGGATGGGGCGTCCCAGCGCGTTTGCAGGCCCCTCGACCTCGCTCGCGCGACCCATCTGAGAGAGGACCCGCGACAGATCGGTCCTGACGTTGTCGGGGAACTGGGTGTCGAAGGCCGCCATCGAGCCGCCGCAGCCCGTGGCCACGAGCGCAGCGACTTGGAGAGCGAAGAGGTCGAAGTGGGCTCGTTGATGACGCATCGTGTGCCTCCCCTCAGTCCGCTATCCGCGCGATGGCCTCTTCAGCGGCCTGGCGGACAGGTCCCCTGTCGCGCGCCGGGATCTGCTCGACGAACGCTTGCAGGAACGACTTGACCTCGACCGTGGCGAGCTCCTGCAGTCGCCGGATGATCGTGACCTTCGGCGGGTTGCCGAGATCGCGCCGGTTGAGGAACGCGTCGAGCCCCGGGACCATCTTGTCGAACGGGATCCGGCCGAGAAATCCGATGAACCGCTCGGCGTCGGCCGGGTTCCCCAGCGTCCCGATCGCCGTCGAGGCCTCGAAGACGCCGCGCTCGAACGCGTGGAAGAGGACCTCGACGTTCTGGCGCGTCCCTGCCTGGGCGAGCCCGCGGGCAGCCGCGCCGCGGACCTGGGCGTCGCTGTCGTCGAGCGCCGCCTCGAGCGCGGCGGCGACGTCGGGCGAATGGATGGAGGCCGAGGCTTCGACGGCGCGCAGGCGCACGCCTGGCCGGCGATGGGTCTGCAGCTCGATGAGGATCGCTGCGGACTGAGCGCCACCCAGCGCACCTATCGCTTCGACCGCGGTCTCGATGACCTGCGACGGAGGTCCGGAGCGCACGTACGCGGTGAGGATCGGGATGCCGCGGGGCGAGCCGGAGACTCCGAGGGTCTCGAGCGCCCCCTTGACCTCCTCCACGTTACCGCTGCGCAAGGCGGCCTCGATCGCGGCCATGTCCTCGCGCTGCCGCCCCCGCTGGGCCAGGGCCGTTCCGGCGGCCGACATGGCGAGCGCCGCCAGGGCGGCTGAAGCCAGCTTGCGTCCTCGGTTTTCCATTGCGCACCCGATATCAAGGGAGGCCCTGCCCGTCAACCTCGGTCGACTTGCTTGCTTGCCCGTCTCGACGGTCGTGCAGAGCGGGGTCCAGGTGCTACTCTGTGTGCTCTCGGGGTCGTGGACAAGCTGGCGGAACGCCTCCTTGGTGGCATCGCGCTCGCCCTCGTCGGCGTGCGGTGGGTCCCGATCGCCGAGGCCCAGGAAGACCCGACTTCCGGAAAGCGGGTGGTCGTCCTCAAGTTCACCGGCACCCAGGCGGGCCGCGCCAGGACGGCGGTCGTCCTGGGCCTGAAGCGCAGCGTGATCCTGGTCGACGAGGCGGAGTTCTCGGACGCCCTCGCCGTCGCGCAGGGTCCGACGCGCCCGGACCGGATCGCGGCGGCCTGCCGCACGATGGAGGTCGACGCGGTCATCGAGGGCGAGATGCATCGAGTGAGCCGTGCCTGGAGCGTCGAGGTCTGGGTCCGCGACTGCCGGAACGGCGAGAAGGTGAGCCCGGCCGGGCGCGCCACGTTCACGATGAGGAACCTCGGGGGCGTCCACTCGATCGCGGGCTCCTTGTGGAGCCGGATCGGCGCGGCCGTCGTCGCATCCGGGGCCGGCCCAGCCGAGGTCGGCGTGGCGGCGAGGGCTCCACCGCGCTCGGTCGAACCGGCACCCGCGCGCCCCGCAGCCCCGGCGCGCTCCGCGGCCCCGACACGCCCCGCAGCGCCGCCGCGCCCCGCGGCGCCGCGTGCGGACGAGCGCCGCGTCGCCTCCGCCTACCTGACCGAGTGCCTGTTCGAGGAAGACGAGCCGCCGGAGGGCTTCCCGTCCCACGCCGACTGGGTGAGGAGACGCAACGCCTTCATGGTTAGCTGCGAGCGCGAGCGCGTGAGGCGCGCCGCGGCCGAGCGGCGCGCACGCGAGGAGGCGGAGCGAGCACGGGCGGAGGCAGAGCGCCGCGCACGCGACGAGGCAGCGCGAGCACGGGCGGAGGCAGAGCGCCGCGCACGCGACGAGGCGGCGCGAGCACGGGCGGAGGCAGAGCGCCGCGCACGCGACGAGGCGGAGCGCAGAGTCGACGGCGAGCGCAGGGCTCGTGAGGAGGAGCTCGCGCGGGCCCGCATCGCGGAGCAGGAACGACGGCGGGCACAGGACGAGGAGCGACGTCGCGCATCATCATACGAAGAGCCCACGCAGGGTGCGTTCGGCGGGGAAGAGCGACGCCGTCGCGAGGACCAGGAGATCGAAGCACAGGTCGCCGCCTATCGAGAGAGGCTGCGCAGGGAAGGGGCCGCGAGCGGTGCGGAGACCGGAGGCGACGCAAGCACCTCGGACGCCGGTCGCGACGACGCCGGTTCGTACTACGACTACGAGCCCAGGGAGGATCGACGTGGGCGCGATCCCGCCGGGGAGTGGTCGCGAGGCCGGCGCGGCCGGGACGATCCCGGCGCGGGCGGCGAGCGGTGGGAAAGGGAGAGGCGCCCGGCGCCCTCCGGGCCCGCGAGGCGCGGGCCGACCGTGTTCCATGTGGGCGCCGGGATCTCGTACATGTACCGCCAGATGTCGGTCGAGGTCGCGAACACCGACGATCCCCGGACATACGAGGCGCCTGGCTTCCCGGAGCTCACGATCGCCGCCGAGCTCTTCCCGGCCGCGCTCGCCGGCGCTTCCGGGGCGGCGAGCGGGCTGGGCCTGTTCGGGACCTTCCGGCGGGCGCTGTACGTCGCGACGAGCGGCCCGAGCGGCCCCGACTCGCCCGGCGCGGAGATCGACGTCCCCACCGCGGAGCAGGAGCTCCTCGGCGGAGGTCTGTTCCGGGTGCCCATGGGGACGAATCGCAGGAGCCCGATCTTCTCGCTCTCGGTCGGGTACGGCACCTTCGTCTTCCAGCTCGACCGCGACGCGATGTCGCAGCTCGACCCCAACAAGCAGATGGCCACGATGTACTACCAGAACGTCGTCGGAGCCGTCGGGGTCTCGATTCCGCTGACGTCCTCGGGCCTTGCGTTCGATTTCGGGGGCAGCTACCGGTACGTGCTCGACGTGGGCCAGGAGGCCCGCGACCTGTTCGGCTCGGACACCAAGGGCGGCTACGGGTTCGGCCTGCACGGTGGCCTGGGCGGCGAGGCGTCCTTCATGGCCGAGGGGCTCCTGTGGTCCTTCTCGGCCGACTACCTGGTCTTCGGCACCGAGTTCGAGGGGCCGAGCTCGTGCCTCGACGGAGCGCTCGATTGCTTCCCGAGCGGCATCGATCGGTACTTCCGCGGGATGTTCCAGGCGGGCTACCGGTACAGGTAGACCTGCAAGGCGGCCGGGATCGGTGCTACGATCAAGGACCTTCCGGTGGCGACGACGCCTCGAGCACGCCTCCTTGCCTCCGCCCTGGTCGCGCTCGGCCTGATGGGCGCGAGCGGGGCCGCCCATGGCCAGGATCCGCCGCGAAAGCGGCTGGTGGTCCTCAAGTTCTCGGGCACCCAGGCGCAGCGCGCCCGGGCTGCCGTCCTCGGGGGGCTCGGACGGTGGGCGACCCTCGTCGACGAGGAGGAGTTCAGCGCCGCCCTGTCGAGGGCCAGGGGGGCGACCCGTCCGGACCGCATCGCCGCCGCCTGCCAGACCGTCGGGGTCGACGCGGTCGTCGAGGGCTCGATGCACCGCAGCCGGCGGACCTGGGGGGTCGAGATCGTGGTCCGCAACTGCGAGAACGGCGAGAAGATGTCGCCGGGCGGTCGCGCCGTGTACTCGATGCGCAACATGGGCGGCATGGGCGCGATCCGCGGCACGATCTGGGATCGGATCGGCGGCGCGATCGCGGCCTCGGGTGGCGGCTCGAGCTCCGGAACGCGCGTCGCGTCGACGTCCCGCAGCCGGTCGCGCTCGAGCCCTCCCCCTCCGGCTCGCTCGGTCACTCCCTCGAGGACGGCGACACCTTCGAGGACCGCAAGCGCCGCGGCGATGGAGTGTCTGTTCACCGAGGACGAGCCGCCCGAGGGCTTCCCGAGCCACGGCGCGTGGGTCCGCAGGCGCAACGAGTTCCTCGTCAGCTGCGAGAGGGAGAGGACCCGTCGCATCGCCGAGGAGCGCAGGCAGCGCGAGGAGGCCGCGCGGCGCGTCGAGGAGGAACGACGGCGGCGGATCGAGGAGGCGCGGCTCGCCCGCGAGGCCGAGGAGCGCAGGCAGCGCGAGGACGAGCAGCGGCGGATCCGCGAGGAGGAGGACCGCCGGCGCCGCGCGGCCGAGGCGGAGGATCGCCGCAGGCGCGAGGACGAGGAGCGGCGCGCCGAGGCGGATCGGGTCGAGCGCGAGGCGCGAAGACGCGCGATGGAGGACGCGAGGCGGGAGGAGGAGGGCCGCCACGAGGAGGACCGCCGAAGGCGCGAGGAGGACGACCTCAACCGCCGTGTGGCAGAGTATCGCGAACGGCTCCGCAGCGAGCGCGGCCCGCGCGCCGACAACGCGGACATCACGAGCCGCTCCGACGTCGAGCCCCGCGACTACGACTACGAAGACGCGGACTCGAGCGACTACCGGCCGGACGACCGCGAGGACGACCGCGACCGCGGGCGCGCCGAGCGCGACTACGACGATCGGGATCCCGTCTACGACCCGTCACGCGACGAGGAGGAGGAGGAGGAGGATCGGCCGCGGAGGCGGCGTGACCGCGACGACGAGGAGGCGGACAGGGACCGCGACCGGGAAGACGAAGAGGAGGAAGAAGAAGAGGAGGAGGAGCCGCGACCTTCCCGGAGGCGACGCCCCGTCATCTTCGACATCGGCGCTGGCGTGGCCTTCATGAGCCGGAACATGTCCGTCGAGGTCGCGGGCTCGGACAAGCCGAGGACCTACTCGGCGCCCGGCTATCCGGAGCTGACCGTCAACGCCGAGTTCTTCCCGGTCGCTCTCGCCAGCCCGACGAGCGGAGCCGCAGGGCTGGGCATCTTCGGCCTGTATCGCAGGCATCTGTTCCTCGAGACGAGCGGCCCGACCGATCTCGGCGAGACGATCTCCGTCGCGACCAGCGAGCAGGAGCTCCTCGTGGGTGCGATGTTCCGGACCGCGATGGGACGGGCGCCGACCAGCCCCGTCATCACGCTCGCGGCCGGCTACGGCTTCTTCGCGTTCGAGCTGGACTCTCAGGCCATGTCGCTCCTGAAGGAAGAGGTCCAGATGCCCACGATGATCTACCGGAACCTCGTGGTGAACGCGGGCCTCACGATCCCGATCTCCGGCTCCTCGCTCGGCGTCGAGGTCGGCGGCTCGTACCGCTACGTCGTCGACGTCGGACAGGCGGCGCGCGACCTCTTCGGATCGGACACCACCGGCGGCAACGGCTTCTCGGGCCGCGCTGCCCTCGGCGGTGAGGCGGGCTTCATCGCCGAGGGCGTCACGTGGTCGCTGTCGGGCGACTACACGGTGTTCTCGACCAAGTTCTCGGGAGCGACCACGACGGGCGACGGCATGATCGACGGCTTCCCGAGCGGAACGGACAGGTACCTCCGAGGGCTCTTCCTTGCCGCCTACCGTTTCCGGTAGAAGGCTAGTCCCCATGCAGGCCCCCGAGATACGCAGGCGTTTTTTGGAGTTCTTCCGCGCACGCGGGCACGAGGTGGTCCCAAGCGCCCCGTTGATCCCGGTCGGCGACCCGACGCTCCTGTTCACGAACGCCGGGATGGTGCAATTCAAGAATTACTTCACGGGCGCTGCCGTCCCGACGAGCCGGCGCGCGGCCAGCTCGCAGAAGTGCATCCGCATCAGCGGCAAGCACAACGACCTCGAGGTCGTGGGGAGGACCCCGCGGCATCACACCTTCTTCGAGATGCTCGGCAACTTCTCCTTCGGCGACTACTTCAAGTCCGAGGCGATCCAGTGGGCGCTCGAGTTCCTGGTCGAGGTCGGCGTGCCCAAGGGCCGCCTCCTGTTCACGGTGTTCGCGGGCGAGGAGGGCGTGCCGGCGGACCTCGAGGCCGAGACGCTCTGGCGCCAGATCGCCGGGGTGGGCGCCGAGCGCGTCGTTCGCCTCGGAAGGAAGGACAACTTCTGGTCCATGGGCGAGACCGGCCCCTGCGGGCCTTGCAGCGAGATCCACTTCTACACGGGCGAGGGCGAGCCCGAGGCGCTGCACCCCGACGCGCCTGGCTGGATCGAGCTGTGGAACCTCGTCTTCATGCAGTTCGAGCGCGCCGCCGACGGGTCGATGAAGACGCTGCCGAGGCCGTCGATCGACACGGGCATGGGCCTCGAGCGCCTGACGATGGTCCTCGAGGGCAAGCGCTCGAACTACGACACGGACCTGTTCGCGCCGCTCGTCGAGCTCGCCGCGCGCATCGCCGGCAAGCCCTACCAGGGCACGGACGCCCCGGACGACGTGTCGATCCGCGTGATCGCCGACCACGCGCGGGCGACCGCGTTCCTCGTCGCCGAGGGAGTCCTGCCCGAGAAGCGCGAGCGCGAGTACGTGCTCCGGCGCGTCATGCGCCGAGCGATCCGCCACGGGCACCGCCTGGGCATCGGGGAGCTCTTCTTCCACGAGTTGACCGCCAGGGTCGTCGAGCTGATGGGCGCGGACTACCCCGAGCTCGTCGCCAGGGCCGACCTCATCCGCGAGGTGACGCTCCGCGAGGAGGAGGGCTTCCGCGCGACGCTGGCGCGCGGGCTCGAGCTCCTCGAACAGAACACCGAGTGGGTCGAGCGGGACGGCAAGCGCGTGCTGCCCGGCGCAGTCGCCTTCAAGCTCTACGACACGTACGGGTTCCCCTTGGACCTCACCCAGGTCATCGGCGAGGAGCGGGGCTTCGATGTGGACCTGGCCGGGTACGAGGCTGCGCTGGCCGCGCAGCGCGAGCTGTCGAGGACCTTCGTCTCGGGCGAGAAGCGGATCGACGAGGTCTATCGCGACGTCCTCGCCGCGGCGGGCTCGGTGAGCTTCCTGGGTTACGAGCGCGAGCGCGCCCAGAGCGAGGTCGTGGCGCTGGTTCGCAACCGCGCCCGTGCGGTGGCGGCGAACGAGGGCGACGAGGTCGAGGTGATCGTGACGGCGACGCCGTTCTACGGAGAGGCCGGCGGGCAGGTGGGCGACCAGGGTCGCATCGAGGGACCGAACGGCGTCGTGAAGGTCGCGGACACCCACAAGCCCTTGACCGGTCTCGTCGTCCACCGCGGCGTCGTGGAGCGTGGCGCGATCGAGGTCGGCGACGCGGTCGCGTTGCAGGTGGATACGTCGCGCCGCCACGCGATCCGCCGCAACCACAGCGCGACGCACCTGCTCCACTGGGCGCTCAGGGCCGTCCTCGGACCGCACGCCGAGCAGAAGGGCTCGCTCGTCGCGCCCGACCGCCTCCGCTTCGACTACTCCCACTTCGCGCAGCCGACGGCGGACGAGGTCGCCCGCATCGAGGAGCTGGTCAACGAGAAGCTCCTCGAGAACCTCCCGGTGGAGACCGAGGTCACCACGCTCCGCGATGCGCTGGCGCGGGGCGCGATGGCGATCTTCGAGGAGAAGTACGGCGACGTCGTGCGGGTCGTGCGGATCGGCCCCCAGAGCGTCGAGCTCTGCGGCGGCACTCACGCGTCCCGCTCGGGTGACATCGGACTGTTCAAGATCGTGTCGGAGGGCGGGATCGCCGCGGGCGTTCGCCGCATCGAGGCGCAGACCGGGCTCGGCGCGCTGGAGTGGTTCCGGCGCACCGAGGGCGAGCTGAAGAGCGCCGCGAAGCTTCTCCGAGGCGCGCCGCTCGAGGCCGCCGCGAAGGTCCAGAAGCTGCTCGATCACGAGAGGGAGCTCGAGAAGGAGCTGTCCGACCTGAGGCAAAAGCTCGCTGCAGCAGGGACGGACGACCTCCTGGGTCGGGCTCGCGAGGTCGACGGCGTCAAGGCGCTGGGGGCCCGCACCGAGGTCAAGGACCCTCGAGCGCTGCGGGATCTGGCGGATAAGTTGCGCGACAAGCTCGGCAAGGGCATCGTGCTCCTGGCGGCGGAGAGCGGCGGCAGGGTATCGCTCGTGATGACCGTTACCAAGGACCTCACGTCCCGGCTCGACGCCGGCAAGCTCATCCGCGACGTCGCCGCGGTCGTAGGCGGCTCGGGCGGTGGTCGCCCCGACATGGCCCAGGCGGGCGGCACGGATCCCTCGCGCATCGACGAGGCGATCGAGCGCTTCCACGAGGCCGTCGCGCGAGCGGCGGAAGGGGCGGCCGGTTGAGCGACCAGCGCAAGCCGCCGGCGAGCGACCGGCGCCTGGACGAGCGCGTTCCCACCCAGGTGCGCGTGCGCCTCAAGTACCCCGATGTCGAGACGTTCCTCGAGCGGTACGCCACGAACATCTCTCACGGCGGCATCTTCATCCAGACCCAGCGGACCAAGCCCGCGGGGACGCTGATCCGCTTCGAGTTCCAGCTCCAGGACGCGAGCCCCGTGATCCGCGGCGAGGGCCGCGTCTCGTGGGTCGTGCCGTACGATCCCGCGCACGCGGAGCGGGCGTACGGGATGGGCGTCAAGTTCACGAAGCTCGACGGCCGCTCGAAGACATACATCGACAGGGTCGTCGCCCAGAAGCTGAAGCGCGGGCAACCCGACGATGCCTCGGCGCCGCCATCGCCGGAGATCGCCGAGCTCGGCCCCGTCCGCGACGTGAGCCCACCCGAGAGCGCCGGAGCTTCGCGCCGGACGCCGCCCAGGGCGGCACCCGTCGTCTCGGCGCCGGCCGAATTCCCTGAGCCGGTCGTGGAGCCCAAGCGCACGAACGGGCGACGGGCGCCGTCGGAGCAGGAGATCGCAGAGCTCCTGGCGACGCCGCTGGCGACGGAGATCAAAGCCCTGGTCGAGAAGGTCCTCGGCAAGCCCAGGCTCGAACCGGCAGCGGCGGAAGAGGTCCTCGCGCAGCTCGAGCGCGAGGTGGGGCCGATCCCGCCGAGGAGACGGGTCGCCGCTCCCGAGCCGCGAGAGGTCGCACCGCGGCCGGACGCGATGCCCGCGGCGCCGCCTCCGGACGAGGTGCCCGCCGCCCGCACCGCGGCGCCGAGCCCGACCGCGTCCCCGAGGACCGCGGCGCCGGGCCCGACCGCGTCACCGACGACCCCGCGTCCGTGGGTCCGCCGCACTCCCGCACCGCCGGTCCCGAGACGGGCCGATCCGGTCGCGCCGATCCAGCGCGAGCCGACCCCGACTCCCGTCGTCGATCCCACCGAGGCGGTGGTCGCGCCGCCCGACACGGGCGCCGAGCTCGACTCGGGCCTGGCACCCGCACCCGTTCCCGCGACCGCCGCGGTGCCCACACCTGCTCCGGTCGCGCGCCCCCAGGAGCGGATCGACCGCATCCTCGAGGAGGCTGTTCCCGAAGGGTCGTTCGAGCTCGATCTCGACGGCCTCGGCGCCGACGACGACACGGGCATCGAGGCTGCTCCGAAGCCGCGCGAGTCGCCGCAGGACGTCCGCACGGCGACTCCGCTGCCGTCGCCAGAGGCCGCGCCCGAGACGATCCCTGCGTCGGTCCCGGCGCCGCGGCCGCTGAAGGTGCCGGAGCCGCACGCGGGGCTCGCGGAGCCCGCCACGGAGGCCACCGACCCGGCTCTCGCGCTGCCTGCCACCGAACACGACATGCCGATCGTCGGCACCGAGGAGGCGGCGTGGGATCAGATCACCGTCGTGCCCGACGGCAACGAGCCTGGCGTCACTCCCGGCGACCGGGCACCCATCCCCCGTTCGCCTCTCGAGCTGACGCCGGTGGATCCGGCGATTCACGTCGCCGACCTGGGCGCCGAGGACCCGGCGTTCTCGATGGACGACGCCCCGCTGATCGAAGAGGGCGAGTCCGGTCTGGCGGAGCGGACGGTGATCGGCGGTTCGGTCTTCGACTTCCTGTCGGCGACTGGAAGGTCGCGGGTGGATGACGCGCTGGCCCGGGCGCGCGATCGCAACCTGGAGGTCACGGCGACTCATCCTCCCCTCGAGGTGCCGGAGTCGGAAGGCTCTTCCTCGGACGCCGAGGCGATGTTCGGGTTGGACGTCGAGCTACCGCCGGACGCGGGAGCGCAGCAAGGCCTGCCTATCCTGGACGAGCCGCTGGTCGACGACTTCGGCCTTTCGACGGACGGTGCCGAGAGGGCGCCCTCCGCGCAGGCGGCCCGAATGGCCGCTCCGGCCGAGCCCATCGTCGACGAGGGCGAGCCGGTGGGCGAGCCAGTGGACGTCGCGGATGTGGAGATTGGCCTCGAGCCGACCGCCGCCCAGCAGGCCGTCGCCGACGACATGGGCAACGAGGCCACTACCGCCGCCCCGGTCCTCGAGGACGCCTTCGTCTACGCCCAGACGGTCCAGGCGCAGGCGCTCGCCGACGCCTTCGAGCCGACCCTGGCGCACGAGCCGCTCGCCGACTCGGCCGACGATGAACCGGCGCCGGGCCACGCACCGTTCCCGTACCCTCTGGCCGCCCTCGAGGAGGGCACGCTGAGGGAGGCGGCGCTGCCGGAGCTCCCCGCGTCTCAGGAAGAGCCGACGCCAGTCGCTTCCACCGACACCGCCTCGGGCCCGGACGCGCAGAAGAAGGGCTTCTTCCGCAAGCTCTTCGGCAACAAGTAACGCTCTCTCGGCGCGCTACCAGCCTCGCTTTCGCAGGCTTTGGGGCAGAAGGAGCGAGGGGCGGTCCGACGAGAGGATCCAGAGCTGGTGGGCCGCGCGGGTCGCGCCGATGTGGAGCAGGTATCTCGACTCGTCGTCCGTGCCGTAGGTCGCTTCGTTGACCTCGACCAGGATGACGTAGTCGAACTCGAGGCCCTTGACCTGCCGCACGTCGGTCACGTCGACGCCGGGCTTGAACGAGAAGTCGTTGGCGGCGACGAGGCGCAGGTTCGGGACCTCGGAGCCGGCGAGACCCCGGTAGAATTGCAACGCCTGCTCGGGGTAGCGGGCTATCACGCCCACCGACGCGCGGGGCTCGGCCTGCGCGAGCTCGCGCAGCGCCTCCGCCAGGAACGCCACCGCGGCGCCGGTGTCGCTGTGGCGGTGGAGCTCGACGGGCGCGCCGCCGCGGGGAGCCGACGGCGGCTCGGGACCGGCCAGCGGCCCGAGGACGTGCAGCGCGAGGGCCAGGACCTCACGAGTGGAGCGGTAGGCGATCCGGAGCGGCTCGATCGCGACGTGGTCCAGGCCGAGCTGGCGCAGGACCTGTGGGAAGTCGGAGAAGCCGTTGTCCAGGTAGAGCCGCTGGCCGACGTCACCTGCCAGGGTGACGCTCTGCCGGCCCGAGGCCGTACCGAGGAGGACGGCGAGCTCCACCGGCGACAGGTCCTGCGCCTCGTCCACCGCGACGTGCTCGTAGCGGAGCGGTTGACTGCCGCGCTTGAGGCCACGACGGAGCTGGACGATGCGGAGAAGTAGCGCCTCGTCCTCGCGGTCTAGGAGCGGCCGTTCCTCGTCCTCGTCCCGAACCCCGTCGACGCCGAGGTGAGGATCGTCGTCGTCGCCAGGCTCATCGCGCGGCTCGGGATCCTCCTCAGCTTCGCGGCCGGGCGACGGCCTCGGGGCCTCGGCGGGAGCATCGGGGTCGAAGAGCTGGGCGCGCGCGGTGCCCCAGCGAACGAGCCCGTCCAGGTCGGCATCGCTCACGCCACCTGGATCCTCGCGGTCGAAGGCCTCACGCAGAGCCTCGCGATCGGTGAGGGCCTCCGCCCACTCGCCGACCACATCGCGGACATGTCGGCGAAGAAGCGCGACGGTCCGGGTGGCCACGTGGTGCGTCGCGCCATCGAGCGCGCTTGCAGAGCCGGCCCCGCCGAGCTCTGTCTTTCCGGCCAGCCAGGCCGCCATGCCGGCGACCTTCGCGTCCAGGTCGAGACCGCGCAGCGCCTTCCATGCTGCGCGGACGCGGTCACCCATCGGCAGGTCATGCATCTCTCGCTGGAGGCCGGCCTCGATCCGCTCGGCGAACGACCGGGCCCGTCGGGCGAGGTGCTCGATCAGCGCCGGGTGGCGCTTCAGGCGGGCGACCGACGACGGCGTCTCCTCGCAGTGCTCCCGAGGCAGCCCGCGGACCTCGGTCATCCTCTGGCGCAGCGCCCACGCGTCGAAGGTCGTGACCAGGACGCCGTTCAGGCCGAGCGACGGCAGCACCTGGGACGTGTAGGACGCCAGGGCGGGATGCGGGACCACGACCAGGATCCGGTCTGGGCGGAAGCGGCTCGGCTCCTGGAACGCAAGATACGCGATTCGATGGAGCGCGATCGTCGTCTTCCCGCTTCCCGCTCCACCGTGGATGACGACGAGCCCCGAGGACGGCTGGGTGATGAGGTCGAACTGGCGCGGGTCGATGAGCGCGGCGATCTCGGGAAGGTGCTTGTCGATGCGGCGGGCTCCGTCCGACCCCACCCCGAGCCGGCCGCGAGACGCCGCGCCTGGCCTCGTCGCGGTCCCCTGCCCCCCTGCCAGCCGCGCGGGAGAATCTGCGCTCACCGTCCAGGTCCCGTCGTCGGTCCGCACGAACGTCCCCTGCGGCGCACCGATCCTGCGCAGCGCGCCGTCGAGGATGGCGAGGCTCCTGCGGGCCAGAACCTCGCCCTCGATGGGTCGACCTCCGAACGTCTCCTCGTAGTCGTCCCCCTCGTCGTAACGGTAATAGAGCCTGCTGACTGGCGCGTCACGCCAGTCGACGATGCGGATCCCGGTCGAGGAGTCCACGTACGTGGAACGGCCGATCATCACGTCCCGCGTCCGATCCTGCTCGGAGAGCCGGAGGTGCCCGAAGTACGGCGATCCCGGGTCGACGTGGTCGACCGACACCTCCGCCCGCCGCTCGGCCACACGCTGGAGCCGCTCCATCTGGGCCACGAGGGCCGCGACGTCCTCGAGCCGCGCCTCGGCGATCTGGTCCCTCAGGTCGATGAGCTCCGCGTCGTAGTCGACCGCCCCTCGCGCTCGCGCGGCCAGCCTCTGCCTCTGCGCGACCGCCTCCTGCACCCTTCTCAGCAGGCGCTCCTCCTCGTCTATGATCCGTGCCCTCGCCTCGTCCATCGGGAAACTCAGCAATAAAGCAGCTCTTTCGCACGGGCGCAAGTCGGCGACCCGGGCGATCTCCCTGGCGGCGGAGCGAGCGGCCTCGCGCAGATCGGCGCGATCGCCCTGCGCCGGGACGGCGCCGGAGCGAGCGAACCTGAGCAGGTCGTCGACGAGCTCGGTCGTCTTCTAGAGCGCGCGGGTCCCGCGGTCGAGCATGGTCGCGGTCCTCGGGCCGCCCCGCCGGGCGTAGTCGAGCGCGAGAGAGACCGCCCCGAGGGGGCTCAGGATGTCGCGCGCCACGCGCCCGGCGAACTCCTCGAGCACGGATGCAGGCGCCCTGGCCGCCGATGAGGGCGATGGTGCCGTTGCCGCGCAGGTCGCCCTGGACGTCGTCTCCGAGCAACTCGCCAACACGCGCCGGACGGCCGCGGCCATCGTGGGGTTGCTCGACGACGAATGGCGGATCGTGCTCACGCACGGCAACGGCCCCCAGGTCGGCGCGGCGCTCATTCGCTCGGAGCGTGCGAGCGATCAGGTCTACGGACAGCCGCTCGACGTCTGCGATGCCGCGACACAGGGCGAGATCGGCTACTCGCGTGTGCGCAGAGCGGCGATCACTGGGCTGGCGTGACGGCCACGTCGAGCGTGAACGGGCCGGCCATGCCAGCCGAGAAGGTGTCCACGATGAGGTAGTACGTACCGGCTCCCACCTGTGCCGTCACCGCCGTGTGGCGACGGTCCGGCGCGTCGTCCACGCACGCGACGACTGCAGCGGTGCACGAGCCACGAAGCTCGAGCACGGCGTCGAATTCCGAGACTTCGCTGACCGTGACGGTCGACGGCTGCGGAACGTCGATGCGATAGACGACGTCGCCGCCCGCCCCACCGCCGCCGCACGATGTCGCGAAGCTCGCGACGTTCGCGTCGAGTGTGTCGCTCCTGTGCCCCCCGGCGAGCAGAGGTGCAGCCTGGCATCGCTCTGCGATGCGTGATGCGTCTCCTGCGTTCGGCGCGGGCGTGGCCGGCGTCGTGGCGGCCCCCTCGGCAATCGTGAGTCGGTACGCACCAGTCGCTTGCGCGTAGCCATCGACGACGACGTCGTAGGTACGGCCCGCTGTCAGCGTGACGATGACTTCGGACGCCCGCGCTCCACCCGAATCATCGTTGCACGCGACTTCGCTCGCTCCGTCCAGCACCGCGAGCGCGGAGTCGTACTCGGCCGAGACCGCAACCCGATAGCTGCCCGTGGCGCTCGGAGTGAAGCGCCACACATGTTCGCCCGCGGTGCTGCTCGGCACGCAGCTCGGTCGCAACGCGTGCGGCGCTCCGGAGGTGCTGCCCTGAGCGGTCTGGCCGAGCGCGATCGTGCCCATCACCAGGGCAGTGCCGCTCGGCGGCGGTTGCGCGGGCGGCTCCACCGATCGTGGCGCGGGCGATGTGCTGGGCCCGCTCTCGGCGAGCGAGAGCTCGTATGCGAAGCTCTGTCCCGGGCGGTAGCTGCCGACCCAGATCCGGTAGCTCCCCGCGCCGAGCGCGCCTTCGACGCGGGGGTTGTTGCCGACGACGTCGTCACTGCAAAGCCACTGCCCCGACGGCGTCTGGACGACGAGTGTCGTGTCGCCCGGCGCGGTGACGTCCATGCGTAGTGCAGCGAATGACGTCTCGAGTCGGACGACGTGGTCGGGCCGTCCCTTGATCCACCCGCGGCAACCGGCGCCGAGCGCGCTCGCTTCGCTCGGGCCGCCCGACTGGCCGCGCGCGACGCGAGGGCTCGGCGTGAACGCGGCGGATAACGTCAGATCCACCGACTCCTGGGCGCCCGGCACGCCGCAAGCGTACTCGCCGGCCGCACCCGTGCGCGCGACGCTCTGCCTGCGCCACGCTGCCACGCTCTCGCGCGCCCCCGCGTCCTCGGGACGGAACGCAACGAGCCACTCGCCCTGCCGCGCTGCTTCCCCGTGGAGGCCCGCGGCCGCGAGCAGCGTCCCGAGGTTCCGCCGTAGCTCCGGGTGCCACGGCGCCTCGAGCACCGCCAGCCGGTACGCGTGGATCGCCGGGCCGAGCCGGTGCTGCTCCGCAGCCGCGGTCGCGTCCGCGACCCGTCGCGCCGCCTGGGGGCCGAGCCGCAGGAGAGCTCCCGCTCGCTGCCCCGCATCCACGAGCCCCTCGGACTGCGAAGGCTCGGACTGCGGCTCGTAGCTCAGGAGCAGGCCGTAGCGTTGGGCCGCGAGCGCGAGGTCACCCCCCGCCGCGGAGCGGCGCGCGGACGCGAGCAAGGCCTGCGTCGCGGTGGACTGCCCGCCCAGGGCTTCCGCCGACCAGCAGCGCAGCACGGAGTGATCGGCGACACCGTACTCGGAGAGCCACTCTCGGTACGCGCGCACCGCCTCCTCTGGGCGCCCGCCCATCGCGTGCTCGCGGGCGCTGACGAGCCTTCCGAGCAAACGGTCGAGCCCGGGGATCCCCGCCACGGCGGCCGGGTCCGTCAGGCCGCCGGGCTGCTCGGCGAGGACGTCGATCGCGAGGGCCGGCAGATCCGCGGCGGCGAACCGCGCGGCCAGCTCTCGAAGCGGACCCGCCAACGCGCCGATCTCGGAAGACCGGCCGGCATTGGGCGCGACCGCGAAGCGCGCGACGGCAAGCGCACGCGCCGGATCCCCTGCGTCGACGAGCTCTCGGGCGAGCGCGAGGTACACGCTCGCCGGGAACCGGGGGTTGACCTCGATCGCTTCGAGGTACGCGTCCACCGCGCGCGCGTGATCGCCGGCGGCCACGGCCTCGCTGGCTGCATCGAGGAGATCCTGCAACTCGTCCGCGTCCATCGCGCGGCGAGCGCGGTTCTCGTCCGCGCGAAAATGCGGGGCGCACGCGGCCAGAGCGAGCGCCACCACGGCGGCGGCGACCCTCACGATCGGCCCCCCGCGACCGTGGCGAAGCTCGAGACCGGGCTCCCGCGCACGACGCCAGCGCCCTCGAAGAGCAGGAAGAGATCGTCGCCGCGCACCTGCAGATCCTGGGCACCCTCGTCGAGCATGCGAAACGACACGCCGCCCTCGCGAAGGAAGAACACGCCGCGCGCCGTGGTGAAGAAGATCCCCACGTCGCCGGCGGCGGCAACGGCACGGATCGGCTCGTCGCTACGGAAGAGCAGCACCGTGCCGTCCCCGGGCGCCACGCGCAGCAGCGCTCCGCCCGCCGCGACGTACGCGCGGTCGCCCGACCCCGCCACGGCGGTGATGGGCTCCGGCGCGGCAACTGGGCGCGCTCTGGGCGGTCACGGCACCGAACGAGATCGAGGTGCAGACGCCGGACGGTGCGCGTTCGCTGCGGCTCCTCTCGCCCCTCTCGAGCTTCGGCGTCCTCCGATTGTTCCGGGAGCTCGGCCGCGGCTCGAGCATCGGGCTCATCGCGGCCGGCACGCTCCGCCTCGAGCCGTCGAGCGGTCGGCCACAGGTCGAAGACGAGGCGACGGGCGAGCTCATGACTTCCTGCCCCGGCGGCGCGCGCGTCGGTCTCGGCGCCCGCTGCATCCACGATGCCTTCGTGGCCGGTCTGGACGGCCGCTGGCGCTCGCCACCGGGCGACTGGGTCGCCTCGGGCCAAGCGCTCGGCTCGCTCGTCCTGAACGGACCGCCGAGATCGCTGGCGGACGGGACCGTGGTGGCCTCTGGCGATGTCTCTCCCGGTGGCAGGTTGCGCATCGCGAAGGAAGGGGGCGAGCACTGGGTCGGCCAGCTCGAGTACGAGGGATACGGTAGGAAACTGTGGCTCGACGATCTCGGATTCCTGCGCCGCCAGAACATGCACCGTCTCTTCGGCGCGCTCGGGTACCAGACGACGCAGCCTGCGGGTCCGACGCTCGAGACGAGATCCTATCTCGAGGTGTTCCGCTACTGGAACCTCGACGGGCTGGCCGGGCCGAGCGGATACCAGGCCAGCCTGCGGGCGAGGTTGCAGAACCTCGCTCGGATCTTCGCCGAGGCCCACTTTCGCCCGTCCTATTTCGACGATCGAGAGATGCGCGACGGGTCCGCCCTCGAGCGCGAGGGCCTCGTCAGTCTCGAGCTGTGGCTCGGCCTGGACCAGGGTGGGCCCGTGACGTTCGACGGCGGCGCGGAGCTCCAGCGGATCTGGAACGGCTACAACGCGGACTTCGGCGTGACGATCGGGCTCAGGATCGTTCCGGAGCTCGAGCTCGACATCGGCCCCCAGCTCGGCTTCACCGACGGTGAGCCTCGCTTCGTCGCGAGCGGCGACGAGCCTCGCTCCTACGTCTTTGGCCGCCAGCGAGCCCGGAGCATCGGCGCGATCCTGCGCGCGACCTGGACGTTCAGTCCCCGCCTGACGCTGCAGGTCTACGCCCAGCTCCTCGTCGCCGCCGGGCCCTACCACGACTTCCTCGCGAACCGCGACGGAGCCGACGTCGTCGAGCTCGACGAGCTCACCACCAGCGACCCTCCCGCCGAGAACCCCGACTTCGTGGAAGGCGCGCTCAACGCCTCCGCCGTGGTCCGCTGGGAATGGCGCCTCGGCTCGACGCTCTACCTCGTCTACACGCGAGCTCAGGTTCCCGAAGTCGCATTCGGCGACGGCGTGGTGCCGACGCTCGACCCGAGGACCGTGACCCGCGGTCCCGCCGCCGACGTGCTTCTCCTCAAGCTCTCGTACTGGTGGGGATTACTGATGGGTAGGCCCTGACCACATCCTCGCGGTGATGCGCCCCTGCAGGGGGCACAGGGCCCGCGCCGCCGGCATCCTCGGCGTCAGCCGCCCCGCTGTCGACAAGAAGCCCGCCCGCCTCGGGATCGCGCCCGAGTGGACCGCGACGGACCGCGCGCTTCGAAGGTCCCCTTCGTGTCGACCATCCGGTAGTAAGCGACCCAACCTCGCAGACGCTCGCCCCGTCGACCTGGCTGAGCTGTTCGGCGCCGAAGAAATACGGTCGGGCCACGCGCGCCCCGGGTCGGTGAGGGCGCGTGCGTCCGCGAGTCGGGCATTCAGCGCGCCGGGAGCCGACGCCATCGACCAGTCAGCCCCGCCGCGCGACGCCGAGCGCGGCGGCAAAGATCGGGCCGGTGCTGCGGTAGTAATCCACCAAGGGTTCCACCTGGAAGTTCTCGAGATCCAGCTTGCCTCCGAACGGCACCGGCTCTTTGATGACCAGGGCCTCGTCGACCGCGAGGCGATGACCACCGCGGGACCGCCAGGTGTCGTAGACGCGGTGGTCGAGGAAGTGCGGGTAGCGCAGCTGGCGCGCCTCGTCGACCGCGAGGCGATGACCACCGCGGGACCGCCAGGTGTCGTAGACGCGGTGGTCGAGGAAGTGCGGGTAGCGCAGCTGGCGCTCGGGAAGCCACGTGGCAATCAGGTTCCCGAACGCGAGGTTCTCGTCACGGATCCAGGTGACGTGGAGTGGGTCGAGGATCCGCACGCGCTCCCGGTGGTCGGCCGCGCTCGCCTCCTCGAGCACGAGCAGCGCGCCGTACGCGTTCCGCCCGATGATCATCCGGCGCTGAGTCGTGGCCGGAATGAGGAAGGCCCAAGCTTCGAGGCAGGGGAGCAACGCGTCGAGACCTTCGCCGAAAAGGTACAGCGTGGCTGCTCGTCCCGGAGTCCGGAGGCGGGCAGATCCGACTTCCGGGAATCACGCCAGCGGCTCCAGCTCGGGTCGAGCTGCTTCCGATGTGCTTCGCCGCGAGGCCGGACCTCGGCTACCCGTTCGTGGTGGCGGTTCTCCTCGTGGCCCCCGACGACTGGCTGGCCGTCGAGCGCCGAGACCTCGATCTGCCCCCAGGTTGGAGCACCGAGAGCCTGATCGCGGTGTGATCGCTGCCATGCGCTGCCATGTCAGCGGCGAGCATTGCCGAGCCGGACCGGCAAGGCCGGGTAGGCTGAGAGGAGGCAGGTCGCGCGGTCGGCTCTGAAACGACCGTGAGCTCGCGATGTTGCTGGCCCGCAAGAGGAGGGAGGCAGATCGCGCGGTTGTCTCTGAAACGACCGTGATTTCGCGATGTTGCAGGCCGGGTGCGTGTCCCGCTAGAAGTACAACCGTGATTTCGCGATGTTGCAGGCCGGGTGCGTGTCCCGCTAGAAGTACACTGGAGGAGATCGCGCGGTTGTGTCTGAAACTTACGTGATTTCGCGATGTTACTGGCCGGGTGCGTGTCCCCTAGAAGTACATCGTGGCGGCGGCGTTGAAGGTGGCGCCGCCTTCGTAGGGGGTGCACTCGCCGTCGCGGCAGGCGGCCTCTTCCGAGTGGAAGCTCTCGTCGAGGCGGCCGCGGACGAAGCCGCGGATGTCGCCGGAGACCGCGAAGTGGCGGCCGAGCCGGAGCTCCGCGCCGAGGCCGGCCTGAACGCCCGCGAAGGTGGTGTCGACCTCCTCGCCGCTCGAGTAGTCGGGCGAGCCGATGTGCGCGGAGGCCACGCCGAGGCCGGCGAGGAAGTAGAACTGAAAGCGGCTCTGAGGGTTGAGGTACCAGAGGCCGTTCAGGGTCAGCGGGATCTCGCGCCGCGGGATTCCCTCGTAGCCGACGCCGCGGAACAGGTCGAGCGTGCCCTCGACGGCGAAGCGGGGGTTCGTGCGGTAGCGGATGTGGGCGCCGAAGCCCGCCATCGGGTCCTCGTTCTCGCTCACCGCGGCGGCGCCGAGGTGCAGGCCGAGACCGACCTGGCGCTCGGGCATCACGAAAACCGGCGCGGCGACCTGGACCGGCTCGCTGTAGTACACGAGGCGGGGGCGCGGCCGGACGATGACGACCGGAGGAGGCGCGGGCGGAAGCGGCGTCACCTGGTAGACGATCGGAGGCGGCGGGGGCGCCGGCTGCACCCAGACGACCGGGGGCGGGGCCGGCGGAAAGTAGACGACCGGGGGCGGAGGCGCGCCGATCTGGACCTGGGCGCAGAACGAATAGCCATCGCCGCAGTACTGGGCGCTGGCAGTCCCGGTCAGGGCGAAGGTGACGGCAAGGAGAGCAGCAAGTCCACCAAGGGTCTTCTTCATCGGTCTCACCTCCGCCGCCGGTCACGGGGCCGGCGCGCAACGGACAGTCGAGCAAACGGAATGCCACGCTCTGTCTGGACCAGGAGCCGAAGATCGCTGGGGATTCTCTCGCACCCGGACGGCCGGTGTTGACGGCCGCTCACAAGCCGGTGAGAACGAACGTTAACGCATCGGAGGCTAGGTCATCTCGACGCGGGCGACGGGCTGGATCCGGACCTCGGGGGAGATCTCCTGGACGGAGAGCACCGTCGTGTCGGGAGACTCGAGCTCGATGAGACGGCGGACGTAGCGGCGGACGTCCATCTGGGTGAGGAGGATCCGCGGGGCGTCGGGGTTGGCGGCGAGGGTGGCGACGATGGAACCGACGATCTCGCGGCCGAGGTCGGGCGCCAGGGCGAGGTAGTTCCCGGAGGGGGTTCGCTGGATCGCGTCGCGGATGGCCTCCTCGATCTCGGGCGCGAGGCGGAAGCAGGCGAGCGTGCCGTCGTGGGCGTAGCGGTGCGTCAGCGCGCGGCGAAGGGCGGATCGAACGTGCTCGGTGAGGACCACGGGGTCCTTCTCGACCGGCGCGAACTGGGCCAGCGCCTCGAGGATCTCGCGCAGGTTGCGGATGGAGACCTGCTCGTCGACGAGGCGGCGCAAGAGGTCCGCGAGGAGCGTCGTCGAGACGGGCTTGGGGACGACGGCACGCACGAGCGCGGGGTGGGTGCGGTCGAGCGCGTCGAGCATCGTCTGCACCTCCTGTATCCCCACGAGCTCGGAGGCGTAGCGGCGGAGCGATGCGAGGACGTTCTCGGCGATGACCTTGGGCGGGGTGCCCTTGGGGAGCCTGCCGCGCGCGACGGGGACCTCGTGCAGCCGGATCTCGTACTCCTCCGGCTCGAGCTCCGGCCACGGCGCGCGCACGCGGATCTGCGGGACCTGGACGCCGAGCTCGTCGAACATTCGCTCCCGCACGGCGGGGAGCAGGTCCTCGACCAGGTTCTCGCCGCCCTTCTCCGGCCGGGCGAGAGGGTCGATCTCCTTGCCGAGGTCGAGGATCAGTGGCACGGCGAGCGGCGCGCGCGCCTCCTCGCGCGCACGAGTCCGGTCGACCGGCGCCGTCGCCTCCTGGCGAGCGCGCTCGATTGCCCTCGCCTGCGAGCGGTGGATCCCGCGCGCCGCGACGAGGGCCGTCGCGCCGAGGATGACGAAGGGAACTGCCGGCAGACCGGGAACGGCCGCGAGGGCGAGGAGGAGCCCCCCCGTGATCGCGAGCGCCTTCGGCTGCGCGAGGATCTGGGAGCCTATCTCGGCCCCGAGCGCCGAGCCCGCTTCCTCGGAGGCGACACGCGTCACGACCATCCCGGCCGCCGTGGAGATGACCAGCGCCGGGATCTGCGAGACCAGGCCGTCGCCGATCGTGAGCAGGCCATAGGTCACGAGCGAATCGCCGGCGTTCATGTCACGCATGAGCACGCCGATGGCGAGGCCGCCGAGGATGTTGATGAAGGTGATGAGGATGCCCGCGATGGCGTCGCCCTTGACGAACTTCATCGCGCCGTCCATCGCGCCGTAGAACTGCGACTCGCGCTGCAGCAAGCGCCGCCGCCGGCGTGCCTCGTCGAGATCGAAGGCGCCGGCGCGCAGGTCCGCGTCGATGGACATCTGCTTGCCCGGCATCGCGTCGAGCGTGAAGCGCGCCGCGACCTCCGAGACGCGCTCCGAGCCCTTCGCGATCACGATGAACTGGATGAGCGTCAGGATGAGGAACACGATCCCGCCGACGACGTAGTTGCCCCCGACCACGAACGTGCCGAAGGCGCGGATCACCTCGCCGGCGTCGGCCTGAAGGAGGATCAGTCGGGTCGACGAGACGTTGAGCGCCAGCCGGTACAGCGTCGTGACGAGGAGGATCGTCGGGAACGACGCGATCGAGAGGGCGTCGGGGATGTAGATCGCGACCAGGAGGATGAGGACCCCGAGCGAGATGTTGATCGTGAGCAGGATGTCGAGCAGGAACGTCGGGAGCGGGATGATCATCATCCCCACGACGCCGACGACGATGGCGGCGAGGAAGACGTCGCCCCAGCGCCGCGCGAGACTGCTCGCCTGTGCGGTCACGGTCACTGCCCGGTGAAGCTACCACGAGACCTGAGCCAGGCGATCGTCCGCTCGATGCCCTCCTCGATCCGAACCTTCGGCTCGTAGCCGAGGAGCGCCTTCGCCTTTGACACGTCGGCGAACGTGCGCGGGACGTCGCCCGGCTGCTCGGGCGCGGGCTCCGTTCGGGGCTGGGCTCCGGCGACGCGGCCGATCAGCGCGACGAGGTCGTCCAGGCGGATCGGCTCCGCGCCGCCGAGGTTCACGATCTCGAAGCCCTTGCAGCGATCGAGCGCCGCGACCGTGCCTTCGACGATGTCGTCGATGTACGTGTAGTCCCGCGAGCTCGACCCGTCGCCGAAGAGCTCGACGGGGCGCCCCTCGAGGACCGCGCGGCAGAAAGAGTGGATCGCCATCTCGGGTCGCTGGCGGGGACCGTAGACCGTGAAGTAGCGCAGGCAGAGGACGTCGAGGCCATGGAGGTGATGGTAGGTGTGGCAGAGGAGCTCGCCCGCGGCCTTGCTCATCGCGTAAGGCGAGACCGGGCGCGAGATGGAGTCGGTCTCGCGGAACGGCACCTCGACGCGCCCGCCGTACACCGACGAGGACGAGGCGAAGACCACCCGACGGACCCCGCCCGTCCGGCAGCGCTCGAGGAGCTCGAGCGTCCCCGAGATGTTCACCTCCATGTAGATCGCGGGACGAAGGATCGACGGCCTGACCCCGGCCCACGCTGCGAGGTGGACCAGGGCGTCGAAGTGCGTCTCGGCGAAGAGGTCGTCGAGCAGGTCGGAGCTCAGGATCGATCCGCGCACGAATCGGTAGCGCGGCCTGGCCTGCGCCGGCACGATGTTCGCGCGCTTCACGTCCGGATCGTAGAAGTCGTTGAGGTCGTCGAGGCTGGTGACGCCGTGGCCGAGGTCGAGCAGCCGCTCGGCCAGGTGCGAGCCGATGAAGCCCGCCCCACCGGTGAGGAGGATCTCCATGGGGCGGTTGTAGCGGGTGCGCTAGGAGATGTCGATCGAGAGAGGGTAGTCCACGGTGTCGTCGCCGCCGTACTCGACGACGCGGATGTAGTAGACGCCGTCGGCCGGGGCCTCGAAGTCGAGAACGGAGCAAATTCCCCCCGAGTCGTCGTTGCAGGCGAGGGCCGGGGCGGGGTCATCGGCCGTGCAGCGGACCGCGTCCGGCAAGGGGTCGGGCAATGGCGAATCGTAGACGTAGACCACGGTGTCGCCGGCGCAGCCGGTCAGGCTCACGGTCATGGTCTGACCCTCCGTCAGCTCGACCGAATAGTAGTCGACGTCGCCCACCTCCGAGATCGATCCCAGGATCGTCTGGCCGCTCTCGACCGATTGACCGTTGGCCCCCTCGCCGTTCGGCTCCACCTCGGGGATGCCGCAGCGGTCGAGGCCGCAGATCTCGCCCTCGGCGCACGGGCTGAAGCTCGTCGACAGCACGTAGCGCCCCTCGGCCATGCCTCCGAAGCCTCCGGTCTCGCCATCGATGATGAGGAAGTGGTCGCCCCCGGTCACGCACGCGGAGGTCGAGAAGTAGTCGCAGGAGGTCTCGGACTCCGAGTCGGCGCAGGTGTCGCGGATTGCGAAGTAGCCGTCGAAGTCCCCGACAGGCGTGAAGTCGATGGCGAGCTGGCCCGCCGACGGCGCGTTGAACGAATAGACCGCGTCGCCGCCGTCGCCGCCCGAGCAGGTGGTTTGCAGGTCGTCGGCCATACCGGTCGTGTCGGCGGTGAGCTCGGTCCCCAGCTCGAGGGTGACGGGCGCATCGCAGGTGTCTCCGCCCGGAAGGTCGGGAAGGCAGCCGAGGTCGGGAACGCAGGACTCGTCCTCGGCGCACGCCGCGTGCGAGGCCGTGATGGTGAAGGGGCCCGACTGCAGCGCGTAGCCCGGGGAGTCGTAGCCGTCTACGATCGCGGTGACCGTCTGGGCCGCGTCCGCGCACCACACGACCCGCGAGCGGCGCGGGGCATCCTCGCCCTCCCACCAGTCGTCGTTGCAATCGAGCTCCGTCAGGCCGTCGTTGCACGTCGAGCGGAGCGCCACGACCGAGTCCCACGTCGAATCACCTTCTTCGTCGAGCGGTACATCGAGCCTGACGGTGAGCGCTCCCTCGCTCGGAACGGCGATCGAGTAGACCAGGTTCGGCTGTCCCTCGCTGTACCCGCAGCTCGGATCGATGTCGGCCGGCGCGTCGGTGGTATCGCCCTCGGTGGGTGTGTCGAGCTCGAGGACGGGAAGCGGGTCGACGCAGGACTCGGCGCCGGTGTCGCTGTCGCCGTCGCCGTCGCCGTCACCGTCGCCGTCGCCGTCGCCGTCACCGTCGCCGTCGGCGTCGGCGTCCGCGTCCGCGTCCGCGTCCGCGTCCGCGTCTCCGTC
>JACPQR010000124.1 GCA_016190375.1 Deltaproteobacteria bacterium | reverse complement strand
GCGGCCACCCCTCGCCACTCGGTTCCCGGTCCACGTGACGCTCAAGGCGCGGCAGGATGCCCCTCGCCTCCGTCAGAAGCGATCCGGGGCCGTCCTGCGCGCCGCGATGGCGGCCGGCTGCGACAACCAGACCTTCCGCCTCTGCCACTTCAGCATCCAGCCGGGCCACGTGCACCTCATCTGCGAGGCCAAGGACACGGTGAGCCTGTCGCGCGGAGGCCCGGACGGCCTCGTGGAGCGCGGCGTGCCGGGCCCCTGCGCCGGCTTCGCGACGTCGGGCTCGTCGCGGGGATCCATGCCCACACGTCGACTTCAGGCCGCGTGAGCTGCGAGCGAGTCGGCGCGCGTCCATTGCTCGTCGAACCGAATGCCGGCCGCGGCCAGGAACTCCTCCTCGAGCTCGAGGCTGCCGCCGAAGACCGGCGCGAGCTCGACGTAGGTGAAGGGCGATGCCACGAGGCCATGCCGCAGGTGGGACTGCAGGAAGCGGGCGGACGCCGCGCCGAACTCGGGGTCGTCCTCGACGACGTCGATGATCACGCAGGTGTCGACGACCCAGGCCACGAGCGAGTCTCAGCGCTCCCCTGTCCGGAGGTCCTCCATCCAATCCGCGGTCGCACGCCGCTCCCGCCGGAAACGCCGGGCGAAACCGAGGACGGCCAGCGGGCCTACCGGCTTTCGCTCGTCGATCGCTCGGACCCTGAGCTCCCGATCGGACAGCTTCTCCCAGAGGAGCTTGCGACCCGCCGACAGGTGGAGCTCCCGCCTGAGCTCCGCCGGAATCGACACCTGCCCTCGATCGGTGACCACCGTGACGTGTCCGTCCTGCTTCATGGAAGGCATGATAGCATGTGCCTACATCATGTATGAGCGTCGGCCTGCCAGCAGACCGGGAACATCGCCTGCGTGCCGGGGATGCCTTTCAGCTCGGCGAGGCGGGGCTCGCCGAACTCGATGTCGCCTGCGCTCTCCACGAGCTCCTCGAGGAGCGACGAGACGAGCACCTCGCCGCCCCGCGCCTTCCCGGCGATGCGGGAGGCGAGGACCACGCTCTTTCCGTAGAAGTCGTCCGCCTCGCGAACCGGCTCGCCGGCGTGCCACGAGCAAGGAAGGGACCAGGGACGCGGGGCTGTCCATCTTCGCCGAGCGGCGGGCGCGCCGCGAACGGGCCAGCGCCGATCCGGCTCCGAGGTGTGCACCCGCGAAGACGGACCGGGCTTCGCGGGCTGGCGGCGAGCCGATGAGCGGTTATCCTCCTCATTCGGATGCGGCCCGCCCGGAGCTATCTACTCGCCGCGGTCCTCGCCGCGGCCTGCACGACGACCGTGCCGCGACGCTGTCCGTATGCACCCCACACGGGACGGGCATGCGCCGTGTGCCGCGTCCGGTCGGACCTCGAGACGACGGGAGAGATGGTCGCGAGGCCCTCGCTCAGGCGGGGGCCGCGGCCTGCAGTTCCGATGTGGTCCGGGGTCGGGCTTCCCGAGGAGCCGCCGTCCCCGTCTCTCTACGTGCGCTGCCGGCCCTGCGACTGCGCGGCGGACGGGACCACGACGATCTGGGACGAGTGGGACGAGATCAACCGTCGAGCCTACGCGCGCCTGAGGACCGCGCAGGCTCCGTATCCCGTGGCGATCGTGCCGGGATACCACGCCGGCGATGTCATTCCCGCGTATCGCGTGGCGCTGGGGCTCAGGCTCCTCGAGCACCGCTGGGTGGCGGCGCTGATCCTCTCCGGTGGGCACAGACGGGGCGGATCGAACGAGGCCCGCAGGATGCTGGACATCGCGCGACGGGTCGCCGCGCGCGAGCACATCGACGTCGTGGACCGGCTGTTCGTCGAGCCCTGCGCCTGCCACACCTCCACGAACCTGCGCAACAGCCTGAGGATGATGGCGGCGATGCAGCTCCCGCGCGGGATTTTCGTGACGGACGCCAAGATGTCAGGTCAGGCGCAGATCTTCTCGAGCGATCTCGAAGGCCTCGTGGCGCGCGACCTCCGGTGCGCGGTGGGGCGCGTCTCGCACCTGGTCGGGACGACGCCCCTGCCACGCCTGCCCGGCAGCGACGACGGCTGCCGCGCGACGCTGGGCTTCCGGCACAACCCGATCACGTTCGGGCTGCCCCGCCGGGAGCCGGTCCTCTACTGGGTGAGCCCCTTCACGCCCATGGGTGAGACGCGGTTGTCGGCGCTCGATTGCAGCGCTGGCAGCCGGCGGCTGCGGTCCTGTGAGCCGGACGATCAGGATCCGTGGACGGATCGTTGCTTGCCGCCCCTCGGGGGCTCAGGAAGGTGCAGGCGGTGAAGGAGGCCGGGAAGGATCGTCAGGCGATGTCCTCGTGGGTGATCTCCGCCTCGATCTCGTCCGCCGTCCGGCAGATCACGTGGAGCGGGAGCTCGAGCTCCTCCGGATCGAGCGTCTCTAGCATCGTCGAGTAGATCATCTCGTAGTAGGCGTTGTCCCCCTCGCCGATGAGGCCGATCGCGCCCACCGCGAAGTTCCCTGTCTTGCGAACGGCGACCTCGGGATCCATCTGCTCGCGCCGACAGATCCTGGAGCGGAAGGACACCCAGTTCTTTCCGAGGGCCTGGAAGGTCGACAGGATGATCCTCTGCAGCCTCTTGTTCTCGAACTGGAAGTCGAGGGAGAGCCATTCGGGCTGGTCCGCGGCGAGGGTGTAGGTGGACCGCATGTGGTTCTGAACCTCAGCCCAGGTTGCCATTCACTCCTCCTTGGGAATGCGTGTGATGGTTCGGAACTTCGCGAAAACTTCGAGACATTAGACGATCCGCAGCCTCGAGAGAAGGGCCTTGCGGGGGACCGGGCGTTGGGAGTGCAATCTCGGTCCCATGAGCCAAGGCGAACCCAGCGAGACCAAGACCCTGTCGTCCGTCCTGCGAGCTGGATCGGATCCGGCCGCGGGCGCCCGCGAGATCGAGGCGGCCCTCGACCGCGCCGAGACCGAGCGGCAGGCCTTCGACGCGATCCTCGAGGCCCTCGGTCTGGACGACGCGACCCGTGCGACGGCAGCGGGCCTCGGCCACGAACGGCGCAAGGGCGAAGGTCTGGCCCTCTTGGCCTGGCTCCTGGCAGACCGCCACGGGATCGAGGTGGCCCTCCCGGTCGCCGACCGGGCGATCAGGCAAGGCCTGAGGCGGCCCGCGGTCGACGTCCTTCTGCGGGGACTCGAGCGCGGCGGTCGCGCGGACGACGCCGAGGATCTACTGCGCCGCTTCCTGGCCGAGCCGGCCGCGAGCGCGTTCGATCCGCTCGCCGCCAATCGCACGGCCGCCGTCGACGCCTGGAAGAAGGGCGAGGTCGCGACGTCCGCCGCCCTGTCGAGGGCGGTCCTCGAGCGCAGCCCGTCGGACGTCCAGGCGTCGTTCCGGGCGGCTTTCGGCCAGTACGTCGCCGGCGAATGGGCGTCCGCGGCGGAGGCCCTCGGCCGGCACGCGAAGCTGACGGGCCACGGGGGTGAGACGATCCTCCCGCTCGCGGCGAGCCTGTATCACCTCGGCCGGCACGACGAGGCGAACACCCTCCTCGGCAAGATCGTCGAGCGTGACGACGCCGCGAAGTCCCCGAAGGGGGACGACCCCACCCAGCTCTTCCTCGCCTGGGTGCAGATCGCGTGGAACGAGCTCGGCAAGGGGCTGTTCGAGAGGGCCGAGGGCGCTCTCGAGCGGGCGCGCGCGGCGCTCGCGCGCATCGGCACGACAGGGCCAGCCCTCGGTGGCGCGGTCGACGATCTCGATGCGATCGAGGGCGCGGTGGATGCCTGCTGCGGGCAGCTCGACCTCGCGCATCGCGCGCTGGTCAGGCTGCGCCGCTCGGGGTCGAAAGCCGCGCCCATCGTCGAGGAGGCCATCGCGGACGTCGAGTCGGGAAGGGCGCGATTCCCTCGCCTCGAGCTCCCGCGGCACCGCCGCACGCGCCCGCGGGGCGGGCTCGCGGACAAGCTCGCGGGCGCCAGGCCCGGCGACGTGGTCGAGCTGGAAGAGGGGACCTGGCAGGCAGGCAACGTCGATCTACCCGCGTCAGTCACGGTGCGCGGCAAGGGACCGGACACGATCCTGCGGGGCCCGGCGCCCGTCGTCCGGGCGCGCTCCTCCGGGCCGCGCCTGGAGAAACTCACGGTGATGCTCGAGCCGGAGGCGCACGGGGAGGCGCTCCTCGTCGACTCGGGCGACGTCGCCGTGGTCGAGTGCGTCCTCGAGGTCACCGCAGGCGCGGCGGCGACCGTGGGCGGCGATGCGAGGCCCACCTTCGAGGCCGTCCAGTTCCGGGGGGGCCTCGGTCTCTGGGCTCGGGAAGGCGCCGCGCCGATCGTGCGCGGCGGGAGCGTCGCCTCCGGACCGAACGAGTTCGGGGTCTTCTTCTGCGACAAGGCGAGCGGCGAGCTCCAGGGGATCGAGATCGCAGGCGCGGACAAGGCGTGTGTGCGCGTCGAGGGCTCGGCGTCGCCAGTGATCAGAGGATGCAAGACCAGCGGGTCGAAGCGGGGATCGGGCTTCTGGATCGGCGGCGAGGCCACAGGCACGTTCGATGGCAACGAGGTCTGGGGCAATGCGTGTCCAGGATTCGCGGTCGACGGCCACGCGAAGCCGGTGATCCGCAGGAACGACGTGCACGGTCACGCCTGTGGGGCCGTCCAGCTCGCTGACCACAGCGAGGCGCTGCTCGAGGACAACGATCTGCACGAGTGCGGCGAGCGACTCGTCGAGGTGCTGCACGAGGCGAAGGGAGTCGTCCGGGGCAACAGGATCAAGAGCTCGCGCAGATCCGCCGTGTGGATCGGGCACGCCTCGAGCCCGACCTTCGAGGGCAACGAGATCGTCGGCACCGTCGGGCCGCTCCTCGCCGTCGGAGGCTCCGCGAAGCCCGAGGTGCGGGCGAACGTCCTCAGTGCAGGCCAGGGCGCCGTCATCCAGATCGCCGGCTCGGCCGCGGGTACGTGGGAGGCCAACGACGTGCAAGGAGGCGGAACCGGCTTCGAGATCCTGGACACGGCCGCGCCCACCGTGCGAGGGCTCCGCGTGCAAGGCGTCTCCGGGATCGGGCTCGTCGTCATGGGCTCGTCCGGTGCGGTCGTCGAGTCGGGGTCGATCACGCGAGCGGGCACCGGGATCCGGATCGAGGGCCGGGCCGCGCCCCGGATCACGGGCGTCACGGTGAGGGAGGTGGAGGGATCCGCCCTCGAGTCGGGCGCCGCCTCGGGTGCCGTGCTCACCCGCTGCGCCCTCGGGGCCGCGGCAGGCGCGAGGCCGACCGTGTCGGTCCGCGACGGCGCCTCGCTGGAGCTGCACGGATGCGACGTGTGGGGGAAGCCGCAAGTGCCCGCCGTGCAGATCAGCGGCCGCTCGCGGCTCGAGGTGATCGACGGGACGATCGATGGGGCCGGCGGGACTCCCGTCGTCGCCTCGGGCGACGCGCGCCTCCGCCTGGACGGCGCGCGCCTCTCCGCCACGGGCGGACTCGCGGTCGACGCCGTGGAGCGCTCGGGTGTCGCGCTGCGGAACGTCGCGGCAGAAGGCGGCGAGATCCTGAGATGCGCCGCCGGCGCCGAGCGCGAGACATGGGATGCCGAGCCCCGGAAGGTGGACGGCGCGCACGCGACCGCGTTCTTGCTCCTGCGGCAAGCCGCGTCGCCGGAGCTGGTGGCCGCCGCGCTGGGCGCCGAGGCGGGGCACGAGTCCCTGCTCTCCTTCGCTCTGGGCGGTGCCCCCCTTCCGCGCGCGAGCTTCGCCGCGGCGTTCGGCGCGAGCGGGGAAGCTCGCGATCTGGTCGCCGCCCACGGCTCGTGGGTCGGGCTGCACCTCATTCGCCCGCCAGAGGACCGGACCAGGGCCATGCGGGACTTCGCGGACGCGGTTCGCCGAGTGGCGCGCGCGACGGATGCCGTGGCGGTCCATTGCCCGAGCGGCGCGCTACTGGTCCCGGGCGCTCGATGGACCCAGAACGAGATCGAGACGCGGCTGGGCCGACTCTTCTGCAGCGTGCGCCGGCATGAGGCCGGCACCCAGGTGGTGGTCGACACCTGCGGTCTCGGCGCGTTCGGACAGGACGACCTGCAGTGCGAGGTCGCGTCCGATCAGGCCGACATGCTCACCGAGATCCTCTGGGGACTCGTCGACGCCGTCGTCACGCAGGGACAGCGCTACTCCTACCGTGCCGCGACGCTTCCCGTGGCCGGCCACGCGGCGACGTTCATCCTCCAGGAGGGAAAGCACGACGTCGCGCCCCCGAGGCACGTCTGGCTGCTCCAGCCAATCGGCGACCTGTCGCGCGGCGGCGGCTGGGCCAAGAAGTCGGAGGGCAAGGGCTTCGGCAAGCCGGCAGCGACCTGGGGCAAGAAGGGGTAGATCGTCAAGTCAGGACCAGCTTCGCGCCCGCGATCGCGAGGGCGATCGCGAGCAGCAGGCGCAACGTCCGGGTCGATAGATATCTCGCGCCGAGCCCGGACCCGACGAGCCCTCCGGCGACGGCGACGACCGCCAGGAGCGGCACGAAGGGCGGCAGGTGGCGGACCGCGGTCCACACACCCGCGAGGCCGGCGAGCGAGTTGAGCAGGATGAACGGCGCCGAGACCGCTGCCGTCTGGCGCAGCCCCGCCCAGCCCGCGAGGAGGATGATCGGGCTCAAGAAGATCCCGCCGCCGATCCCCGTGATCCCCGAGGCGAAGCCGATCGCGGCGCCGATGAGGAGGCCGAGCGCGAAGTGAGGGGGCCTCACCTCGCCGTCCGGCCGACCGGACGACTTCGTCGCCATCCGCGTCGCGGCCACCAGGAGCAAGGCGCCCAGCACCGTTCGGTAGACCTCGGGCGCGAGCGTGAGGTAGCCACCGACGAACGCGGCGGGGATCGAGCCGATGGCGAAGGGCCAGAGGAGGCGTCCCTCGAAGTACCCTGCCCTCCGGAAACGAATGGTCACGACGAGCGCGACCAGGACGTTCATCGCGAGCGCCGAGGGCTTCATCACCGAGGGCGCGAGGCCGAAGAGCGCCATCGCGGCCAGGTACCCCGAGCCTCCGCCGTGCCCGACCGACGAGTACAGGAGCGCCGCGACCCCGACGAGGGCTGCGAGGAGCGCGATCTGTCCTGGGTCGAGCGCCACGACCCGTTTCTAGCCCGTGTCGGCTCGCGACGCGAAGCCCTTCGTCACCTTTCTGCAACGGCGCGGCTGGCGTCCGCGACAGTAATCATCAGCGTCATCGGCCCAGCGGTACATTGAGGCTACACCAATGTGCCGCGCTCGCAAGCACGATGACCAAGGAACGCTCAGGCGTGCTCGTCGACGGCGGTGTGGGTGTACCGGCAGAACGGACGGACGCTCCACGAGAAGCCGGCGCCGGGATCGAACGACAGCACGCGTCCCTCGACCGAGCCCCTCGAGGTCGAGCGAGCTCCCGGCGACAGTGGCGCCGACGCGTTGACGTCGCGCCCCTGCCAGCAGCGGATCGACCAGGGACCGCGCCAGGGCAGCGGCGGGACCGGCTCGCAGATCGACCATGCGCGCTCGGTCTGCCAGCGCTCCGACGCCTCGGTGCCCACCGTGACGACCTCTTCGCGCCGGATCGGCGCGGCGAAGGAGCGCTCTCGAGCGAGATCGACGACGATGACGGACTCCTCCAGGCGCTGCCGCGACGACGTCCTCGCCTCCTCTTCGAGCGCGAGGCGCCCGATCGCGACCGCGTCCGGGGAGCCGTCGCCGTTCGCATCGCCGACCTCGAGACGCGCGAGGTCGAGTCGATCCGGAGGCAGGCCGCGCCATGGCACGCCGCCCGGAGGTGGCGCGACTTCGGTCGAGACGAACCATCTGCCGACGGCGACCTCCCAGCGTCCCCGCCATTCGAACGCGACGGTGCGGTGGTCGACGCGCCGAACTCCCAGCGCAGTTCTCGCGGCCGTGGGCTCGTCGCCATCAGGCGGAGGGTCGACCGGATCGCACGAGGTCTCGGCGAGGGTGAGCGGGCTCGCGCTTCGCTCGTATCTGAGCTCGAGGCCGGACGTCGCGCGATCGGCAGGTCGCGTCGCCGAGATCGCGAGGCACGCGAGGGTCCACGGCGCGCGCCACGGGAGCGGCGGCAGGACGGGGCAACTGACGGTCTCGTTACTCCCTTCGCTGCGGACGACGCGGGAATAGGGGCTCTCGGTCCAGCGCGGGCCGGCCGGATCGAGGACGGCCAGGCTCCGCTCCGTCCGGCACGATCCCCCTGCCTCGCGCGGATCGCAGCCGGCGGTCTCGAGCCGACACACGGCGTCCTCGATGCCGTCGCCCGTGGCGTCCCACGCGAGGCACGAGGACACGGACGAGCGCGGGCGCACGGTGCCGAGTGGACGCGCGACGAGCCGGGTGGCGGCCCCCTCCCGCGGCTCGAACGAGACGGTGAGTAGCGAGCCGCCCCCCTCCACGATCAGCCGCCCGGAGGCAAGCTCGAAGGCGTATCGCTCGGCGGAAGGGTCGGCGTCATGAAGAGGGCGCGGCCGCGCCGTGGGATCGGGTGACGCCGCGCCTGGGCTCGCCAGCGCGAGGGCGAGGGCTCCGAGAAGCGCGCGCCTCATGAAGATCCGCAATCTCTCAGGTAGCCGAACCGGAATGCAACGGAAAAGACCGCGCCCCGAGCAGCCGACCGGCGGCGGTTGCGCGCTCGGCGCTTCTGGTGTATGACGCCCCGTATGACAGCGCGGATCCTCAGCGTGCGTCTGGACTCCGAGACGGCGCGGCGCCTCGAAGCGTTGGCGGACGAGGAGCGGAAGCCCAGGTCCGAAGTCGTCCGGGAAGCGATACGAGCGCGCATCGGGTCGAGGCCGATCGCGCCCTTGCGTCCCTTCGACGTCGTTGCGGATCGCGTCGGCTGCGCTGATAGTGGGCGAATCGACCTGTCGACCCGCGCTTCGGTGATCATCCGGGAGCGGCTGCGTGCCCGCCAGACGCGTTCTCGTTGACACCGGTCCGCTCGTCGCACTGTTCGACGCACGGGACCGGCATCACGCCCGCGTCGTGGAGCAGTGGCGCAGGATCACGACGCCGGTCGAGACGGTCCTCCCCGTGCTCACCGAGACGCTCTACCTCCTGGACTTCTCGCGGACGGCGGTCGAAGCGGTCTTCGACCTGGTCGAGACGGGCGCGATGAAGGTGCTGCCCATGGACCGGGTCGACCTGGTGCGTGTCCGTGAGCTCATGATGAAGTACTCGGACGTCCCGATGGACTTCGCCGACGCCTGTCTCGTTCGCGCAGCCGAACGCGAGTTGGTGGTTCATGTCTTCACCGTGGACCGGCGCGGCTTCACCGTGTTCGCGCCCAAGCACGTTCGACGCTTGAAGCTCCTCCCGGCGTCACTCGATTGAACCACTGGAACTCGCCGCGTCGACGTGCTAAGCATTCGTTGCCGACCATGAGTCGCCATTCGACACGATGGGGTCGCGTCGCTCGGTTGCTGACGATCCCACTCGCGTCGATGTGCTTGATCGCGCAGATCGGGAGCGCCGTGCATCTCGTGATGGTCCGCCACCGGATCTGTCCCGAGCACGGCGAGGTCGTCGATGCCGTGCGGCAGCACGGCCTGACCCACGGGCCCGAGTGGACGCCGAGCGCGTCCCTTCGGTCGCCAGCCGCTCCTCGAGGGCCGCACGAGCACGACCACTGTCTGTTTGCCCTCGAGCGCCGCGAGCAGCTCTGCGCCGGGGGCGGCCCGGTATTCGCGCGGATCGCGGCCCCGGTCCGGGCCGCACCTCCGCCGGCCGCACTGGCCCTCGCGCCACGGGCGATCGCGCTCTACGTCGTCGCTCCGAAGAGCTCGCCTCCGGCCTAGCCCACCCGATCGGGGATCACCGCGCGGCCGCGCGGTCCCCCGCGCAGGGCGGAGTCTCGTCTCCGCGCCAGGCGCGAGGTTCGGCGGGTCGAGGCATCGAGCTCGGGAGAAGCCGCGGACGGTCTCCCGGTGAGGAGCGGCGTTGAGAGCACGAGATGGTTTCTGGTTGGCGCTCGCCTGTGCGATGTGCACGGTCGTGGATGCCCCTGCGCAGTCGACCGAGGAAGTCACCTCCCCTCCCGAGGCTGCCACGTCCCCGGCCGCCCTGCCCTCTGGCCCGGCTGAGCCAGGCGCCGATTCCGAGGAGGCCGAGATCGCGGCCGAGCTGGCGCGGATCCAGTCGCGTGGCCAGCCCGAGAGCACGGCGCGCACGGCGCCGCCCGCGACGGCGGCCGGCGGCGCGTCGCCGTACGGTCTGAGCAACTTCTTCAACCCCGCGCTCAGCGCCAACGCCATCGCGCTGGGCGGCGGGTCGACCCGCGAGAGCACCGGCGACGAGCCGCGCGAGACGGACCTCAGCAGCGGGATCTTCGTGCAGGAGGTGGAGATCAGAGCGAGCGCGATCGTCGATCCCTACTTCCGCGCCGACGTGAGCCTGAACGGCAACGCCGAGGAGGTCGGCTTCGAGGAGGCGATCCTGTCGACGCTCGAGATCCCCAGGCTGACGATCCGTGCTGGGCAGATGCGGGCCGTGTTCGGGCGCCACACGCTCTTGCACACCCATGCGTTCCCCTTCGTCACTGCGCCCTTGCCCATCGCAAGGCTCTTCGGTCCGGAAGGTCTCGAGCAGCCAGGGGTCGCGGCGGAGGTGCTCTTGCCGCTGCCGTTCTACGCCGAGGTGAGCGCGCAGGCCTTCCAGGGCGACTGGCCCCCGTTCGAGGGAGGGGTCGCCGAGGATCCCGACAAGCCTCCCGAAGACCTCCGCCGCGACGAGGACCTCGCCTACGTGGGGCATCTGAAGACGCTCTTCGATCTCGGCGCCTCGGCGACCGTGGAGATCGGCGGCACCTACCTGGGCGGCAGGAACGTCTTCGGCCGGTGGACGAGCGTCGTCGGCGGCGATCTGACGCTGAAGTGGCGCCCGATCGAGGCCGAGCGGTATCGCGGCATCGACTGGACCACCGAGTGGATCTGGCAGAGCCGCCCCGGGGCGCCGCTCGATCGGAGGATCGGCGGAGGCTACAGCGCGCTGCGGGCGCAGTTCGCTCAGAGGTGGTGGGTGCAGGCGCGCGGCGCGGTGCTCGGCCTTCTGCCCCGCGGCGACGACGGTCGCACGTTCAGAGCCGAGACGCTGGTCGCCTTCGTGCCGAGCGAGTTCTCCGCGATCCGGCTCCAGTACGCCCTCGAGAAGGCCGAGGGCCAGCGCTGGGTCAACGAGGTCTTCCTTCAGGCGATCTTCTCCGTCGGAGCTCATCCCGCGCATGCGTATTGAAACGAGAAGAGGTGTGAACATGAACCGTACGCTCGCTCTCGCCGTCCTCCTCGCAGTCGCCCTTCTCCCCGAGGCGGGGCGCGCCGAGCTTCGGATCGTGACCACCACGACCGACCTCGGCTACTTCGCCAGGGCCATCGGAGGCGACAGGGTCCACGTCGATACGATCTGCCAGGGCCCTCAGGATCCCCATTTCGTACAGGCGCGGCCCAGCTACATGGTCACGGTCAGCCGCGCGGACCTCTTGATCGCGGTCGGGCTCGATCTCGAGGTGGGTTGGCTGCCGTCGCTCGTTCAAGGCGCCCGCAACCCGGACGTCAACCCGGGCCACCGCGGCTACCTCGAGACCTCGACCGCGATCACCCCGATCGACGTGCCGCACGGCGCGGTCGATCGATCGCGTGGCGACATCCATCCGCACGGCAACCCCCACTACTGGCTCGATCCGCAGAACGCCAAGCTCGTGGCCCGGACGATCGCCACCCGGATGTCCGAGCTCGATCCCGAGAACGCCGCGACGTTTCGATCGAACCTCGCGTCGTGGACCGCCCGCGCCGACCGGGCGATCGATCGCTGGTCAAAGGCGATGGCTCCCCACCGTGGAACCAAGATCGCCTCGTACCACGCGACGTTCAACTACTTCCACGCCCGCTTCGGACTGACGGCGATCGGCTACCTCGAGGAGCGCCCCGGAATCCCACCAGCGCCTGCGCACCTCGTCGATCTGATCCGTCAGATGCGCGCGGCGCGGGTGCCCGTGATCTTCCACGAGACGTACTACGACCAGGCCACCTCGCAGATGGTCGCGAGCCGCACCGGCGCCCAGCTCCTCCTGTTGCCCACGGCCGTCGGCGGGGTCGCCGGAGTCACGAGCTACGAGAAGCTCATCGACCACATCGTCGACCAGTTCGTCCGCGCCATGGGACGGGCGCGCCAATGATCGACGCGCTCGTCTTCCTCGGCCCGGCGCTGGCGATGTGCCTCGTGATCGCCAGCATCCACGTGTACCTCGGGATGCACGTCCTCGCGCGCGAGGTGATCTTCGTCGACCTCTCGCTCGCGCAGCTCGCGGCGCTCGGCGCCACCGTCGCGGCGCTCTTCGTGCGCGAGGGCCACGAGGGCGTCCTCCCGCACATCGCCGCGCTCGCCTTCACCGCCGTGGGCGCCGCGATCTTCGCGTTCACTCGCAGGGCGCGAAAGCACATGTCGCTCGAGGCGCTCGTCGGGATCGTCTACGCCGTCGCAAGCGCCGTCACCGTGCTCGTCCTCAGCCGCTCGCCCCACGGGGCCGAGCACATGAAGGACATCCTCGTCGGCTCGCTGCTCAACACGACGTGGAAGCAGGTCGTCCAGATCGCGGCCGCCTACGTCGTCCTCGGGACGATCCAGGTCGTCCTCTCCAGGCGCTTCATCCGGATCTCCTGGACGCCCGACGAGGCCGAGAGCTCCATGCGACGCGTGGAGCTCTGGGACCTCGCCTTCTACCTGCTGTTCGGGGTGGTGATCACGCTCTCGGTACAGGTGGCGGGAATCCTCCTCGTCTTCTCCTTCCTCATCGTGCCGGCGGTGATCACCCGGTTGTTCTGGGAGGGCTTCGGCCGCCGCCTCGTGGCCGGTTGGGTCGTCGCGATCATCGCGAGCTTCCTGGGGTTGTGGGCGTCGTGGGGCTGGGACCTGCCGACCGGCGCTGCCGTCGTCGCGGCCTTCGGAGCCCTGCTCGTCGTGGCGGGGATCGTACGCGTGTTCTCCTCGGCGGCGACGTGACGTAGCGCTCTGGACCCTGCGCGAGCTTCGGCTGGACTGCCCCGAGCGCACTTCTTGCTCCCGGATCGTGCACTCTCGTGCACGAATCGTCCCCTTCCACGGTCCCGCTTCTTGCGTGATCTCGGGCAGTTCCGACGTGGCTGCGGCAGGCGCGGGGCTTGCTCGTGCCCGCGTGCGTGCGGCTGCGTCCACTCGTCCTCCTCGTTCTGATCTCCTCCTGTGCGGCGCCGGAGCCCGAGGCCACGCACGACGATGGCCTCTCGGGCGACTCGGCGCTCCTGTCCGAGCTTCGAGCCGCGGGGCTCGAGCACGGCGTGCCGCCCGAGATCCTCGCGGCCATTGCGTGGTCGACGTCGCGGGGGTCGATGCGGGCCGGCGAGATCTCGATCGAGGGTGGGGTGGGCCTGATGGACCTACGCGAAGGCGGGACGCTGGCCGAGGCCGCGCGGCGAACCGGCCTTCCGATGGACGCGCTCACGCGGGACGCCGCCGCTAACATCGCGGGCGGCGCCGCCGTCCTCGGGGACCTCGGCCGCCGCATGTCGGCGGATCCGCCCTCGGCGGGCTCGTTCGTCGACGCGCTCGCCGCATACGGTGGAGGCGACGCCTGGGCAGATGCCGTGCTCGACGCCCTGGAGCGAGGGGCGACCATGGTCGACGACGACGGCGGCACGATCGTGATCGCCCCGCGCGCGGTCTGGCGCGGCAGCGTCGGCGTCCACGAGCTCGACGCGCGACCCGACTACGCTGACGCCGAATGGGTCGGGCCGGCGTGCTCCTACACGAACTCCTCTCGCGGCGCCGCAGACATCTCGGGGATCGTGATCCACACCTGCCAGGGCGGCTTCGCGGGCTGCTGGGGCTGGCTGGCGGGGTGTCACGACGTCTCCGCCCACTACGTGGTGCGCAGCTCCGACGGGCACGTGGTCCAGGTGGTCGAGGGCCAGGACGTCGCGTGGCACGACGCCTGTAACAACACGCACACGATCGGGATCGAGCACGAGGGATTCGTCGACGATCCGGGCCGCTGGTACACGGACGAGATGTACTGCGGCTCGGCGGAGCTCACCCGCTGGCTCTGCGACGCGTACGACATCCCCTGCGACCGCGCCCACGTCAAGGGCCACGGCGAGTGGGACGATTGCTCCGATCACACCGATCCCGGCGGCGGCTGGGACTGGGACAAGTACATGCGGTTCGTCAGGGACGGCTGCCGCTGCACGCCGGTGGCCGAGACATGCGACGGGCAGGACAACGACTGCGACGGCGAGGTCGACGAGGGCGTGAAGAACCGCTGCGGTGGATGCGGGCCCGAGCCGGCCGAGACCTGCAACTGCGCCGACGACGACTGCGACGGCCAGATCGACGAGGACGCGTGTGCCGGCGTCGCCCGGCCGGTGGATCACTCCGCTCCGGCGCGCATCGGGCTCGGAGACACCCTGCAGGCCTGGGTGACCTTCGCCAACGAGGGGACCGACACATGGGAGCCCGGCGGCGTCATCCTGCACGTGGAGGGAGATCGCACGGACCTCGGCGTCCCCGGGCAGTGGCCGGAGCTCGACGTCCCGGCCCGGGTCGACGAGCCCGTCGCGCCTGGCCAGACGGCGCGGCTCGAGCTCCAGCTCCAGGCACCCGCGGACGCGGCGCTCGGCGCGCGCTCGCTCACGTTGCGCCTGGCTCATGCGGACGGGACGGCGCTGCGCGATCCCTGCGACGCCAGCGGCGCGCTCGAGATCGCGCTCGAGGTCGTGGCGGCGGGTCAGGGACCGGGCTTCACGCACTCGGCGCCCGCCGGGGATCCTCTGTCCACCGGACTCGGCGCGGGCTGCGCGACCGTACCGGGGGCCGGCAGAGGCTGGCTCCTCGCGATCCTCCTGATGTCGCTCGTTCTGGGGCGCAGGTCACGGTGAGGATCTCTCAGATGGACGGAGCTCCCGAGAACCCGGTGCCCTGAGCACCGCGATCGCCATCGACGGTTCCGGCTGAGTTAGACTGCCGGCGTGCGCGTCCTGGTCCTCTCGGAGTCTCGGCTCCTCGGCGAGTTCATCAGGAGGCCGCTCGCCGCCGCGGGGCACGTCGTCGAGGCGTTCGACGATCTCGGCTCGCTCGAGAAGGCGCTCGGTGATCCCCTGCCGCGGGCCGTCTTCCTGCCCCGGCACCATCGAGACGCCGACACGCTGGGGTATTGCTCGAGGCTCAAGTGCGAGTCGAGGACGAGCCAGGTCGCGACGATCGTGCTCAGTACGGACGACGACGACGCCGAGGCGGCGCGCTCGGCTCGTGCCGATGGCTTCCTCCGCGTGCCGTTCACCGCGGCCGAGGTGCTCGATGTCCTGGGGATGACGACGCGGCAAAAGAAGCTCGTGCTGCTCGCCGACGACAGCGAGCTCATCCACCGGCATACGGTGCCCATCCTCGAGGAGGCCGGCTACGAGGTCGTGGGGGCCAGGGACGGAGTCGAGGCGCTGGCGCTCGTGCGCGAGCGCCGGCCTGACCTGGTCATCACGGACATCGAGATGCCTGGCCCGTCGGGCTACGAGGTTTGCCGGACCATCAAGGAGACCGTGGACCTGGCCCACATCCCGGTCCTGATCTGCTCCGCGCTCGGAGAGGCGGCCGACATGGAGCGGGGCTTCGACGTCGGCGCCGACGATTACCTCACGAAGCCCGTCGTGCCCGAGGAGATGGTCTCGCGGGTGCGCGCCATCTTCGCCGGGATCGAGCTCGGGGGCCGCGAGAGGATCCTGGTCGTCGACGACTCGCCGGCGGTGCGGCACCTGGTGGCCGATTCGCTGTCGCGCCAGGGGTTCGACGTCGTGACTGCCGACGACGGGGCCGCCGGGCTCGCCCGGGCGAAGGAGCTGCCGCCCGAGATGATCATCACCGACTACGACATGCCGCGGATGACGGGCTTCGAGCTGGTCCACGCGCTCAAGCGCGATCCGGAGACACGCGACGTCCCGGTGATGATGCTGACGGCGCGGGACTCGAGGCGCGACCAGGCGCAGATGAGGGCGGCGGGCCTGACGAGCTACCTGGTCAAGCCCTTCAGCGTCGACAAGTGCATCGCGATGGTGGAGCGCATCCTCGCCGAGCGACGGCTCGTCAAGTACAAGGAGGCGTCGCGGCTGTACCTCGCCGAGGGCGCGGTCAAGGCCGCCGAGAACGTGGCGAGCCAGGGGCTGGGAGTCACGCGGGCCCACGCGCAGGTGGCCGCCGTGATGTTCTCGGACATCTGCGGGTTCACGAACATGTCGAGCCGCATGGAGCCGGCCCGGGTCGTGGAGATGTTGAACGGATTCTTCGACGTGATGTGCCCGATCCTGCAGGCGCACGGGGCCGAGATCGACAAGTTCATCGGCGACTGCATCATGGCGGTGTTCGAGGAGCGCGCCGACTTCGCCGACAAGGCGGCGACGAGGGCCGTCCTGGCCGGGCTCGAGATGCAGGAGGCACTCGTGCGCCACACCGCCGGCCGGGATCCGCCGCTGCAGATCAGGATCGGGATCAACACCGGGCCCCTGGTCCGCGGCGACATCGGGAGCCTCTTCCACAGGCGCGAGTACACGGTGATCGGTGATACCGTCAACCGGGCGAACCGCTACGAGGCGAATGCGCCTCCGGGAGGTGTGTTGATCAGCCAGAGCACGAAGGACGCGATCGGCGAGGGTCTCGTGGTCGAGGAGAGGCCGGGGCTCAAGCTCAAGGGCGTGGCAGAGCCGGTCGTGGCGTACGTCGTCAAGTCGCTGTCGTCCCGGAATGGTGCCCAGTGAGCATCCGCGTCCTGATCGTCGACGACTCCCTCTTCATGCGCTCGGCCATCAAGAAGCTCCTCGAGACGGACGGCCGTTTCGAGATCGTCGGGCAAGCGCGCGACGGCGAAGAAGGAGTCAGGCTCGCCATGGAGCTCGGGCCCGACGTGATCACGATGGACTTCAACATGCCCAAGCTCGACGGCGCCCAGGCGACGCGCGAGATCATGACGAAACGGCCCACGCCCATCGTGCTCCTGTCGGCGCACGCGCGTCAGGGCGGCAAGGAGACGCTGCAGGCTCTGACCGCGGGCGCCGTCGACTTCGTGACCAAGCCCTCTGGCGAGGTCTCCGCCTATTTCTCGAGGGTCGCGCCCGAGATGGAGGAGACGATCGCCGCCGCGGCGGAGGCCAGGCCCGTGGTCCTCGAGCCAGCCACGCGGGAGCGGCCGTCGCTCGCTGGAATCAAGAGCTCGTCGACGGGGCTCAGGATCACGCTGTCCGCCTCGGGACAGAGAGTCGTCGTCGTGGGCGTCTCGACGGGCGGCCCCGCCGCCCTGACACGGGTCGTTCCCGCGCTGCCCGGGCGGCCGCCGTTCGCCATGGTGATCGTGCAGCACATGCCGACCGGCTTCACGCAGGCGCTCGCCGAGCGCCTCGCCGAGGTGAGCGACGTCGGCGTGCGCGAGGCGATCGACGGCGACGTACTGCAGAACGGCACGTGCTTGCTCGCCCCGGGCGACCGTCACGTGGTCTTCAGCGAGTCGGGCCGCATCCGATTGACGACCGACCCGCCGGTCCACGGCTGCCGGCCCTCCGCCGACGTGACGCTGCGGAGCGCGGCGCAGGTCTTCGGCCGCCGCGTCACCGGCGTCCTGATGACGGGAATGGGCAAGGACGGCGCCGAGGGGCTCGCGGCCATTCGCGCCGCTGGCGGCCGCACGCTGGCCCAGGACCGAGCGACCTCGGTGATCTTCGGGATGCCCCGCGCGGCGATCGAGATGGGAGTCGTCGACGAGGTGCTGGCGCTCGACGACATCGCGCCCGCGCTTCTGCGGCAAGTGCCGCGCACGGCGCCCGGCGGTTGAGCAAGTGAATTGCCGGCGACGCGGCACGTGGTGCACTACTCGAGCAGCGCCCGGGTCGTGGTCAATCGCTCGATGGCGCGCAGGAAGCGATCGGGTGGGAAGATCTCGAGGCCGGCCGGGCCGAAGGCGACTGGGACGTGCTCCCAGACCTCACCGTCGAACCAGAAGGGCTGGTCGCTGATCCCGTAGCCCACCTTCTCGTGAAGGCCGTGGCCGAGAGGGAAGGCCGTGTTCATCGCGGCCAGCGCTTCGCCGCCCCGCAGGGGCACGCAGAGGAGGATGTCGCGTGACGGGACGATCACGACCACGCCCTCCCGGGGCCAGGGGTCGAGGAGCCGGGGCAGGAGCAGGATGCGGGCGGCATCGTACGAGTCGCCGGAATCGTAGACCAGCGTGTTTCCCTGGCCCTCGAGCGGCACCAGGCGATCGGGCCGCGTCGTGCGCTCGAGGTTCGCGAGCGCGACCTCGTACAGGTCGTCGAAGCCAATCGACCACTCGTCCAGGTCACGCTCTCGAACGGTCCTGACCGTCCCCGGCTCGTCGACCACGAGGTGGACCTCGAGGAGCCCCGCGACCAGCTCGCGCGCCGGGGGCGCCTCGCCCTCGACCTCGACCTCGAAGGGCAGTCCCACGCGCGGCATCAGAAGCGGCTCGACCTCCTCGAGCGAGGCCCTGGCCGCGGCGTTCGCCCTGACCGAGCCGGCGAACGCGGCGACGAAGTCGTCGAGCATCGGGGCCCATTGAGCCTTCTGGGCGCTCATCACGCGCCGCCGGATGTTCGCGAAGCTCACCTTGCAGGGCTCTCCCGAGACCCTGAGCTCGGCGCCATCCGGTCCGTGGCCCAGGACCTCGAGCCCCGCGCGCCTGGCGGCGGCCACGAAGGCTTCGGTGAACCCGTCCGACTTTCGCTTGAACGGGTTCCAGCCCACCGGTGTCTTTTATCTCAGGGCGCGGCCGGAGAGAACATCCGGCGTGTCGAGTCGTACCGGAAGGTCATCATCCGGGTCGCCGTGATCCGCGGCAGCGGGGCGGCAGCGTTCGCGAGACGGGCTCGCGCGCCGTCGCCGTCGAGCGTCTCCTCTGCGACGAAGATCTCGTTCAGTGCGTCGCCATTCTCGTCGCGGAAGGTCACGGCGGCCCGGCTCGCGTCGCCCTGCGGTGGGACATGGCTCACGAACCAGCCGAAGACCTGCGCCAGGTCCGCACCGTCGAACCCGAAGAAAGCCCAGAACTCCTGCGAAGAGCTCGCCTCTGCGACCTCGAGGACTGCCTTGATCTCGTGTGCCGGTGCCCTCGTGGCCGCGAAAGGCTCGATCCGTACGGTCCCGGCCAGCCCGGGCATCTTGAACGCGCCCAGGAGCATCACGGCGAAGTCCTGGCACCCCACGACGGCGAGCCACCGGTCGGAGGCGGTCCGCGCCAGAAAGATCATCTCGGGCTGGCCGTCGCCGGACACGTCGAGCCCGAGGGGCGAGGTGCCGGGCTCGACGGTGGCGGCCGCGCTCGCCCGCGGCTGGAGCAACCCGACGTGCGCGGCGGGATCCGACCCCAACCGGCAGACGGCCTCGCTCGGGCCCGTCTCGGCCCGAGGCGAGGGCCCGGCCGCTTGCCCACCGCCGCACCCGCCCAGGAGCAAGAGGGAGATCAGGGACGCCTTCATCGGACCGGGTTTACCACGTCCGCGAGGAGCCCACGAGCCGCCCAGATCCTCAGCCTCCCCGGGTCGTGGCCGGCCTGCATCGGAGGCGCAGCAACCTGGGCGCAGGCCTCGAACCGCGACAGGAGCGCCCGGTCCATCGCGGGGAAGGTCGCGTCGCCAACGCCCACTGCTCCGAGGACTTCGGGGTCGAGCGCACGCACGACCGCCTGCTCGGTCCTTTGCCTGAGCGGCCTTCGCGCACCGGTCAGCACGTCCGAGATCGCCATGGTGTGGGCGAAGCGCGTCCCGCCGAGGCCCGCGTGGTCGAGCGCCACGGCCCGGCCGCCTCTGGCGCACTCGCGAAGAGCACGCTCGGCCCTGCGCCAGGCCGCGAGATCGGCGCGCGTGGGCACGAAAGCCCGAGGCGGCGTGATCAGCACGAGGAGCTGGATCACGAGGGCTGCAAGCACCAGAGCTCGGCGTGCCACCGTGAGGTCCCGGTCCAGCGCCCAGCGTGCGATGGTGGCCGCCGCGCACGGAGCGAGGAACACGAACGCCGTGAGGAGCACGTTCTCGAAGCCCCCCTGGTGCGCTCGTCCCAGCACCGCAGCGACCACTCCCCCGATGACCGCCGCGTGCAGGGGCTCGGGGCTCCGGCGCGCCTGGACCAAGGCGATTCCGGACGCGACCACGAGGAGGGGCAGCGGCACGGCGAAGTCGAGGACGAGGCTCAGCGCGGCGACTGAAGGGTGCAGCTCGTGGCCGCCAGGAATCGTGACGGCGTAGGTCCAGAACCAACCGTTCGACGCGACCTGGATCGCAGCGGCGAGGAGCGCGAGCGCTGCCCACCCGATGAGCGCGGACAGGCGGAGCCTTCTCTGGCGCAGCGCCAGCGCGGTCGCGGCGACCATCACCGGCAGCACCTGCTGCTTGGCGAGGACGGCGAGCGCGAACAGAAGGAAACCCGCGATGGAGCGCGAGCGCGTCGCATCCGGCCGGACGAGCGTGACCGCGGCCGCCAGGAGCGCGATCGCGACGGCGTCCACGCGGCACAGGTCGTAGAAGGTGCCGCCGTACGCGAAGCCGGCCGCGTAGAGGCCCGCGGCGAGGATCGCGGTCCACGGGCGGTGCTCCGCGCGAGCGCCGCGGGCGGCCAGCGCGCCGACGGCGAAGATCGTGAAGGCAGTGGCCGCGACCGACGAGGCCCGCGCCCACGCGAGGCTCGTGCCTCCCACGAAGAGGAACACGGCCATCACGCCATACGACATGGGCGCGTAGACGAGCGGAACGAAGCTGCCCGAGGGAGGGCCGTACAAGGGCTCGCCGGCCAGGAGCCGAGCGGCGTGCTCGAGCACGACGCCCTCCATCCACTCCAGGGGATACGGAAAGCCGATCCTCCCCGCGATCGCCAGACCCAGGCTTACCAGCGGGAGCGCCGCGACGGCGACGAGAACGGAGCGGGCGCCGATCTCGAAGGGCCTGGGGCGTGACGAAGCGGTCCGTGGGCGACCGGGCACCGGGACGGATCGTATACGATGTCTGCCGTGCGGCGGCTCCGTGACGTCGGCGTCGCGGTGGCGATCCTGGTCGCCCTCGAGGCGTTGGTCCGACTCCTCGGCCTCGGGCGCGCGGTCGACGACACGCCCGTGCGTTTCGTGAACGAGGAGTCGGGCTGGGCGCGCGCCGGCGTCTACTACGAGATCGACCCCGAGCTCTTCTGGAGGCTCCGGCCCTCGGCAGAGATCGTGGGCGGCCTGTACCGGACCAACTCCCTCGGGCTCCGGGGCCCGGAGATCGAGGCGCCGAAGCCCGCCCGGACCTTCCGGATTGCGCTCGTGGGAGACTCCTGCACCTTCGGGCTCGGCCTCGACCTGCCGGACACCTACGGCGCGATGCTGGAGACGCTCGAGGGGCCCGACGGTGAGAGGGTGGAGACGGTACGTCTGGCGGTGCCGGGCTACTCGTCGCTGCAATCGCTCTGGTTGGCCGAGCGAATCCTGCCACGGCTCGAGGCGGACGCCGTCGTCCTCTACGTCGGAGCCTTCAACGACGCGGCGCCCGCGTGCGGAGCCACGGACGCCGAGATCGCGCGGTCGATGGCCACCGTGGGCCTCCGCACGGTCCTGGGCCGGCTGGCTCTCTATCGTGCCCTGGCCGGGCTCGTCCGCGATGCGCCACCGCGATGCCCTCCCCCAGATCCGGAGCCGCGCGTCGACCTCGAGGGCTTCAGCGACAACCTGGACCGGCTCGTTCGTGTCGCTCGCCACCCGGCGGGTCGCCGGCGCTCGCCTCCGGGTCTCGTCGTGGTGGTCCCCCCGGTCGTGCCCCAGGCGCCCGCCGAGCCCTACGGAGACGCGGTCGCGCGCATTCGCGGCGCCGTCGCACCGCGCCTCGCCGGCGGCGACTTCCAGCCCGACCGCATACATCCGAACCGCTCCGGCAACGTGGAGATCGCGCGCCGGCTGGCTCCGTCCCTGCGCCTTCGCGGGGAGCTCGACCCGCGCGAGGTCGCCGACGCCCGGAGCGCCGATGCAGCCGACGATCTGATGGTCCGCGCAGAACCGCAGCGCGCGCGCGACCTCTTCGGCGATCTCGCGGCGCGCCATCCGGACCGTCCGCGGCTGGCCATCGCGTTTGTCCGGGCAACGCTCGCCATCGATGCGGCGGCCGCTCTCCCGATCGCCGCGGACGCCGTGCGCCGGCATCCGCGAGTCACGGACCTCAGGCGGCTGTACGCCGAGGCGCTGGCGGCCTCGGGCGACGACGCGGCGGCGGAGGGACAGATGCGCGCGGGCCTCGCCAGCGATCGGGGCTGGATCTACGGCAGAGTGGTCCTCGCACGCTCGCTCCTCGCTCGTGGCGATCGAGCTGGAGCCCGGCGCCAGGCCCTCCGAGGGCTCGCGGTGGCGCCGACGAGCAGGGAGCTTCGCGAGATCGAGCGGGCAACGCGCTGAAGCTGGTGCTGACCTTGCCCGCCGTGATAAATGTCACGTTCGGCCGCGACAGATCGCGGCGCGCGAAAGGTACTCTGCAATGAGAAGCTTCGCATGGCTCGTGGTCTCGATCGCGATTGGCGCCTGCGGTGGAACCCAGAAGCTCGTCTGCCCGGACGGCGAGGATCCCGTGGACGGCCAGTGCCGCGCCGATGCGTTCTGCGGTGCGGGGACGGTGCCGGACGACGAGGGGAAGTGCGTTCCCGAAGCCGGCGGCGCCCAGTGCGGCGACGGGACGAGCGAGGTCGACGGCGAATGCGTTCCGAACGAGGACGCCTGCGCCGAGGGAACGACGTTCGACGAGGAATCCGGCGAGTGCGTGCTGGACGAAGCGGCCTGCGCGGACGGAACGCGCTTCGACGACGACGCCGGCGGGTGTGTCCCGGACGAGGCGGCCTGCGCCCCGGGAACCACCTTCGATCCGGAGGCCGGCGAGTGCGTGCCCGCCTGCCCTCCGGGCCAGCTCATGGACGAGGAGGGCCAGTGCGTACCACCGCCCGAGTGCGGCCTGGGCACGGCGATCGACCCCGCGACAGGAGAATGTCTGCCGGTTGCCGTCATCGATCTGACCCTGGAGACGCTGTGCATGCGCCGGGCAATCAACCTCTGCGGAGCGATCTTCGACCCTGAGTGCGAGTGCGAGCACGCGGGCGACCTGTACTCGGGCGCCGGCAACCGCGGCGGCGGGAGCGGCGGCGCCGGCGTCGAGCGGGACGACATTGCGTGCGTCGGAATGGAGTTCGCGTTCTGCGAGGTGTGGGGCGTCGCGCTTGTGCGGCAGCTCGTCGACGATGGCCAGGCGACCGTCCGCCAGAACGGGCTCGAGGCGTTCGACGCGCACTACCGGATCGATCCCGGGCTCTGCGAGCGCCCGGTCGGCTGGGAGCGCTGGCCGCCCGCGCTGCTCCTCGGGCTCATCGACGGCGAGGTCGGCAACGGCGGCGAGTGCATCGACAGCCTGGCGTGCGCGGCAGGGCGCGTGTGCGCGTTCGATTTCTCCGACAATCGCATGGAGTGCCGGCCGCGCGCCGTCGAGGGCGGCGAGTGCGAGGGGATCTGGGATCAGGCCATGACCCGCGACACCTGCGTCGAGGGCCTGCGCTGCTGGAACAGCGTCTGCGTGGACCGGGGCGGAGGCTCGCCTTGCAACGGGAACGGGGATTGCGGCGAAGGCATGACCTGCCGCGACAACCCGGATGCCGGCGAGTGGCAATGCCTGCCCGGCCTTGCCCTCGACGACGAGTGCAACGCGTTCGACTGGGAGGACCGCTGCGGCCCGGACCTGTATTGCGACGCGGAGCGCGGGCAGTGCGCGGGGGCCAACGGAGATGGGGGCGCCTGCGACTACTGCGGCGAGGTGCGCGACCCGGCCGACCCCTCGCTCGAGCCCTACAGATCGAGCTGCCTCGACGATCTGCGGTGCATCCTGGATGGCGAACAGGGGTCCTGCGCCGAGATGGCCTCGGTCTGTCCCGTGTCCTCCACGGAGCTCTACGGGATCGACGGGATCTGCGAGGACGGCGGCTACTTCTAGTCAGAACACCGGACGCGTTCGGCGAGCGCCGGCCGGGCACGTAACCGGCTTGCTGCAGAGGTCCGATCCTCAATCGCGTCGGTCGCGACTCGAGGCTCGCAGGTCGCCCGACCAGTCGAATTCGTCGAGACGGGACCAGGGGAGTGCCGTACCGCTGGCTCTTTCCTGGGCGGCGGCGCCGCCATATACCACCACGCGCCGAACGTCGATCGCGTGAGGCAATGCCTGGGCGAGGCTCACGAGCGGGCCGAAGAACTCGGGCTTCACCGTCGCCCCCGCCTTCACCTCGACCGCGATGGGGTGCCGACTCTCGACGAGCAGGTCCACTTCGGCGCCCTTGCGGTCGCGAAAGAAGGCCAAGTCGGCCGGTAGACCGCGATGGGCGCGCCATTTGAGCACCTCGGAGACCACCCATGACTCGAAGATCGCCCCACGCAGCGGATGCTGCGCGAGGTCGGCTGGATGTCGGATCCCTAGCAGATAGCAGGCCAGCCCGGAGTCGAGCAGGTGTAGCTTGGGTGCCTTGACGAGCCGCTTGCCGAGACTCGCGTGGAGGGGCGGGAGCCGAATCGACAGGAAGCCTGTCTCGAGCACCGAGAGCCACGACCGCGCGGTGTTGTGGGTGATGCCGCAGTCCGAGCCGAGTGCAGACAGATTGAGGAGCTGCGCCGTGCGGCCCGCGCACATCCGGACGAACGTCTGAAAGGCGAGCAGATCGGAGACCGCGAGCACCTGCCGGACGTCCCGCTCGACATAGCTTCCGACGTACGCCGCGAGCCACTCGGAGGGGTCGAGACGCCGGTCGTGAATCGGTGGATATCCCCCGCGGTGGAGAAGCCTGGAGAGATCCGCCGGGACGCGGCGCATCCTTCTCAGCTCTTCGAGGGAGAAAGGATACAGATGGAGTAGCGCGCATCTACCCGCGAGCGTCTGGGTGACGGCTTCGAGGAGACCGAAGTGCTGGGAACCCGTGAGGACGAAGATGCCGCTGCGCCGACGCTCGTCCACGATTCCCTGGATGTACGAGAGGAGGCTAGGCGCACGCTGGACCTCGTCGAGCACGGCGCCGCGGGGAAACTGGGCGAGGAACCCGCGCGGGTCGGAGAGCGCGAACTCGCGCACGTCCGGCGTCTCCAGCGACGAGTAGGGCTTCGTCGGAAACGCCATGCGGCAGAGGGTCGTCTTCCCGGACTGGCGCGGTCCCGTGACGACGACGACCGGGAAACGCCGGGCCGCGTGCAGGAGACGATCGTGCAGGGTCCTGCGGATCACTGCTCGTTGATTCTCGTCCCCCGCGGGGCCAATTGTCAACAACGGTAACAGATAGCCCCTCGTCCGCTCAGGTCAGGGGACGTGTGGTTGACGCCGATGCTCGGCAGGGCGCGTGCGACTACTGCGACGAGGTGCTCGACCCGGCGACTTCTAGCCGCGCTCCCACCTCGCCGCCGTGGGCAGGGCGAGGACGAGCCCGACCGAGACGAGCGTCGTGGGCCAGATCGCTCGGACCTCCAGCGCCGCCGCCACGGCCTCGCCCAGGTAGAGGTTCATCCCGCCGCCGAAGGTCGGAACCAGCCTTGCCCCGCCGGGCCTCTGGGCGGCGCCGAGCCCTCCGAATGCGGACAGATCCATCTTCACGACCACCTCGCCCGCGAGCGCCAGCTTCCCCCACGCGGGCACGATCGTGACCTGCCCGGCGGCTGCCCATCCCACCTCACCGTCGTCACCGCCGCACGGCAACCCACAAGACCCCCACGCCCCGAGGCCAAGGAAGTCGAACGGGTGCAGATCGGCCCGGCCCGCGACGACCGCACGCGTGCCCTCCACACGAGCCACCGCGAGACCCGGAAGCGCCGCGAGGAACAGGCGACCGGAGCGCAGGAGCCTCCGCTCGATCGGTGCGTGCAGCGGTCCCCGCAGCGGGATCCTCTGGGCGTGCGCCACGCCGCCCGAAGCGATCAGCATCAGGACGACGAGGAAGCTGGCACCGGGACGCACGCGCCGGCGCAATGCACTTGTCCTGCCATCGAGTCGGCGCGACGGAGCCGGCCGCGCGACGACGGACTGGTGCGCCGGCGCCCCAGAGCTGGTGCCGGCATGCCGCGTTCCCTATCCGGTTCTCCGCGCGAGGAAACGCTCTATACTCCGTCGGCGTGACGCGCGGCGCCCTCCTCTTGCTCCTGTGGCTGCCCGGCCTGGCTGCGGCGCAGACCGGCGCGCGACCCCGGATCCGCCTCGACGTTGCCGCGCTGACGGCCGACCTCGAGTCCGGCGACCTCGAGCGCATGCGGCGAGCGCTGTCGTCGCTCGGCGCGTCGGGGAGCGCGGGGGCTGTGCCGGCGCTGTCCGCGTTCATCCGAAGGGGCCCACCAGGCGCTCTCCTGTTACCCGCGATCGATGCTCTAGGAGCCCTCGGCCGGGCAGACACCGCCGACGCGCTGGCGCCGCTGCTCCGTCATCGCCGCCCCGAGGTCAGGGCGCGAGCGGCGGTTGCCCTGGCACCGCTGAAGTCCGACTCGGTCTCGCGCGCGCTGGTCGTCGCCCTCGGCGATCCGCACGAGTCCGTCCGCGGCGCCGCGGCCCAGGCCCTCGCGACGGCCGGGACCGCGGAGGCGGTGGAGCCACTTCTTCGCGCGGTCGAGGCAGGCAGTCTGTCGGCGGCGCCGGCCGTCGGCGCGATCGGCGGCGCGGCGCACTGCGACAGGCTCATCGAGATGTCGAGCCGGGTCGGGATCGCCGCCGTGCTCCCGGCCTTCCGCCTCTTCCTGCTTCGCCGGGACGTGCCCGAGCGGCAGAGGCTGGAGCTCGTCGACCGGCTGGCCAGCAGCGGCACGCCGGAGATCCGGGTCTTCCTCGAATCGCTCCGCGAGCAGGTCCCCAGGGCGCAGCGCCGCCTGCGCGAGAAGATCGCCGAGGTGCTCGGGGTGAGCGCGCAATGACGAGAGCGGGAGCGACCAGGCGAGCAGCGGTCGTGGCATCGGTCGTGTGGCTCGCGGCCTCGTGCGGATCGGCGGTCGAGGCACCGCCGTTCCGGCTCCTGTTCCCCGACAACAGGGCCGGCTCGATCGAGGCACTTCTGGCGCGCGTTCCGGATCCCGCGGCCGGCGCGCCGATGAACGCCGCCGGGGTGCCGGTCCTCGTCGTTGCCAGCCACGGCCAGGTCTCGGCCCACGACGTCTCGCGTGACCGCCGGCTCTGGCAGGCCGAGATCGAGGCCACCTCGCGGCCGTTCGTCACCGAAGACGCGGTGATCTTCCTCGCGGGGGACGACGTCGTGGCGCTCGCGCTCGAGAGCGGGCGCTTCCTCTGGCGCTTCCCGCGCGAGGAGCAGTTCCTGGGCGCCGCCGCGACGTACGAGCTTGCGTTTCTCGTCTTCGGGGCAGCTCCCGGGCGCCGAGCCAGCGCGCTCGTGGCCGTCGACATGGAGACCGGTGCGCAGAGATGGAGGATCGAGGTCGAACGGGAAATCGGCGCGCCCGCGGTCGCGGGCGACCTCGTGCTCGTGCCCTGGGATCATCTCTACGTCAGCGCATTCGCCGCCCAGAGCGGCGTCGAGGTCGCGCGCATGAGGAGCCTGGATGACCGGATCTCGTTCGTGACCGCGCGCCGCGAGGGCATCTTCTACGGCGGCCGAACCCTGTACCGGCTCACATCGCGGTCGGCGAGGGGCACGAAGCGCGGCCAGACGCGGTTCGAGCTGCCCGAGCCGGTCGCGCTGCCGGGCGAGCCGACGATGGGACCCGACGCTTTCTTGCCCATGAGCCCAGACGCCGCCCGGCACCCCGCCCAGATCTTCTGGGCGCCGGGCGTGTCGGACCTGGCGGATCTTCCTCTCTCGGGGGAGCTCGTCTACTCGCTGCACCGCCGCATCGTCTTCGGCATCGCCCACGCCGACGGCGCTGTTCGCTGGGCGACCGAGCTCTCCGAGGACGCGATCGCCGCGTGCGCGACCGAGGGTGGGCTTCTCCTCGTCGACGCCGCGGGAGCGCTCCAGTTCATCGACGCCTCCGACGGGCTGGTACGCTACCGATCGACCGTCGCTGCGCCGCCGATCCTGTCGGCTTCGTTCGACCTCGGGATCTTGCGGCCGCATCCGAACGTCCGGCCGGAGTCGTCCAGCGCCCGCGCCCGCCTGGTCGAGATCGCCACGGGCGGCGACGGCGGGCTGGTCGATGTCCGGGCCTTCGCCACGCGCCTGCTCGGCCGATTGCCTGGACCCCAGGCCAGCGCGGATCTCGTGCGAATCATCGCCCACGCGGGCCTTCCGCAAGCAATCCGCGAGGCGGCGGCGGCCAGCCTCGAGGGGCGCAGCGAAGGCACCGAAGCGTTGATCGCGGCGCTCGGGACCCATCGCGACTGGCTGGCCCGCACCGAGCCGGGTCCCGTGGCGGCGCTGGCTGCGGCGCTCGCGTCGGTGCGGGAGGCGCGGGCCGTACCGGCGCTCCTGGAGCACCTGGACGACCCGAGCACGGATCCCGAGACCCTCGCGGCGATCGCGAGAGCCCTCGGAGAGATCGGCGACCACGCCGCGCAGGGGCCCCTGTTCACGTTCCTCGAGCGCTATCACGCCGACGATGCGCTGGGCTTCAGGCCCCCGGCGCTCGCCGAGGCAGCGCAGGCGATCCTTCGCCTCGGGGGACGCGACGCACGGCCACGGCTCGAGGCCATCGCAGCCGACCCGAACGGCCTCGCGTTCGTCCGCGACGCGACGAGGGAGATCCTGGCAGGGCCCGATCCTGTCCCGAGCGCGCCGCTCCCGGCGCCCCCGGCGCCGCCCCCGACGCCGCCATGAGAGTCTCTTGACAGAGTCTCTAGATCGGGTATCTGAAGTGGTATGCGCGCGGTGACGATCAAGGACGCGAAGGCCCGGCTGAACGAGCTGGTGGACGCAGCGGTCTCGGGTGAACAGGTGGTGCTGATGCGGGGCTCGAAGCACGTCGCCGCCATCGTGCCGGTGACGGCCGAGGAGCTGGAGCTGCCGCCCAGGCTCACGGACGATCAGGCCGAGCGATTCTGGAAGCTCCTCGCCACCGAGGACGGGAAGAGGGGAACTCTCACGTTCGACTCCGCCACGGACGCTGCGGCCCACCTGGCGTCGAGCGAGACCCGCGGGCGGCGCCGACGTCGCGGATGAAGATCACGCTCACCGCACGGTTCCAGGGCGAGGTCCGTCGGCTGGGGCAGCCCGAACGGCTGGCCGCGCTCGACGCGATCCTGGGCCTCCCTCGTGCCTTCGCCAGCCCGCATTCGCATTCCGGCATCGGGCTCCGCAAGCTCCACAGGAGCGGGATCTGGGAGATCCGAGTGGGTCTCGGGCTGCGGATCCTCTTCGGCCTCGAGGACGACACGGCGAAGCTCCTGCTCATCGGAACCCACGACGAGGTGCGGCGCTTTCTCAGGGAGCTTTGACGCCGGGGCGGCGGGGAGGCCGCGTCGTTCCCGGTTCCCGGAGGCCCACCGACCTGGCAGCCGCCGCCAAGCGCGCGTCGAACGCCAGGAAAGCCGTGTCGGCGCCGGCTCGCGCGAGCTCTAGCGCACATGCCAGGTGAATCGCGTCGAACCCACGGAGCGCATGCGCTTGCGCGAGGTCACCTGCGCGCCGGGCGACGTCGGCCGGCGCCTCGACGACGACGAGCGAAGGGAGATCCCGGTCGAGGTCGGCGACGACGCGTCGGAGCGCCCGCTCCGCCAGGGCGCCCTCTCTGCGTCGACGGGCGAACGCTGCGCGCGCCTCGGGGTAGGCCACGCGAGAGGTGGCGACCTGCGTGGCAGCCGCGACAGCCTTCCGAACGAGCGCGCGACCACGCTCCCGGACGTACAGCTTCACCAGCGCGCTCGTATCGAGATACAGGATCAACGACGGTCCTCGATCACCGCGTCCGACACGGGCCGTCCTCGGACGACAGGAGGACGGCTCGAGCCCTGGGGCTTGCCCCCTGCCCAGGACAGGCGGCCGGCGCGGACGAGGTCTCGGATCGTGTGTTCGACCGGTCCGCCGAGAGGCACGATCAAGGCGATCGGCCGGCCCCGATCGGACACCGTCATGGTCTCCCCGGCACGCACGCGCTCGAGGTAGGCGCTGAGGGAGTTCTTCAGCTCGCGAATACCGACGGTCGCCGCGCTCATGTGGCCACCGTGTACCCAAGGTGGCTACATGTCAAGAGGCATGGGATCGGGCTATCCTCCCGGCCAGCAAGGAGACGAATCGTGCCTAGCCCCCTCGTGACGCTGAAGCCCGCAGTCGTCTGGAAGCACTTCGCCGACCTCTTGCGCGTGCCACGACCTTCCGGGCACGAGGAGAAGGCCATCGCCCACGTCATGGCCTGGGCGAAGGCGAACGGGCTCGAGGCCGTGCAGGACGGGGTCGGAAACATGGTCGTGCGCGTCCCCGCGACCCGTGGGCACGAGGAGGCGCGGGCGGTGATCCTCCAGAGCCACCTGGACATGGTCGCCGAGAAGGACAAGGCCACCGTCTTCGACTTCCTCGTCGATCCGATCGAGGTCGAGATCGAGGGCGACTGGGTCGTGGCCAGGAGGACCACGATGGGGGGCGACAACGGCATCGGCGTCGCCACGGCGATGGCCGTCGCCGACGATCCGAAGGCCGTGCACGGCCCGCTCGAGCTCCTCTTCACGGTGGACGAGGAGAGCGCTCTCACGGGCGCCCTGGGGCTGGACGGGTCGATGCTGAGGGGCCGCACGCTGATCAACCTCGACTCGGAAGAGGACTGGACCCTGTTCGTCGGCTGCGCCGGCGGCTGCACGAGCGAGATCTTCTACGGGCTCGAGCGGGCCGCGGCCCCGGCTGGCTCGACGGCCCTCCGGATCGAGGTCAAGGGGCTCGTCGGCGGGCACAGCGGCCTGTGCATCCACGAGAACCGGGGCAACGCCATCAAGGTCCTGGCCCGGCTCCTCGCGAGCCTGGACCGGACGCACGACGTCCTCGTCGACTCGATCGAGGGCGGCAACAAGCACAACGCGATTCCAAGGGAAGCAGCGGCCGTCGTCGTCGTGCCCCGGGCCCTCGCCGACGGGGCGAGGAGCAGCGCCGAGGAGGTCGTGGGCGCGGTTCAGAGCGAGATCGGCGCGATCGATCCCGGCCTGGCGGTCTCGATCGAGGTCCAGGCAGGCGCCCGCGCTCCAGGCACCGCCACCTCGTCGCGTCGGCTGATCCGGCTCCTGACCGGGCTACCGCACGGGGTGGTGGTGATGAGCCGGGACATCGCGGGGAGCCCCGAGACCTCCACGAACCTCGCGATCGTCGAGACGAGGGGGGACGAGGTGAAGATCACGACCTCGAGCCGCTCCTCCGTGGCTGCCGCGCTCCGCGGCATCCTGGATCAGACCAGCGCCGTCGCAGCCCTCGCGGGCGCTCGCGTCGACGAGATCGCCGCCTATCCGGGCTGGAAGCCGGACATGTCCTCCCGGCTCCTCGAGGTCTGTCGCGGCGCGTACCGCGATCTGAACGGGTCGGATCCGACGGTGACGGCGGTCCACGCGGGCCTCGAGTGCGGCGTCATCGGGGAGAAGCTGGGCGGCGCGGTCGACATGATCTCCTTCGGCCCGCACCTGCAGGGAGTGCACGCGCCCGGCGAGAGCATGAACATCCCGTCGGTCGCGAAGTTCTACGGGCTCCTTCTCGCCGTGCTCGAGCGCCTCGCCTGATCACCGCGCCGCGGCTAGAAAGCCGATCTGGCGGTCGTGACAGCCGCCGCACCAGCCAGTCTCGTGCGGCTGGCCCTCGCCCTCGCGGTCGTAGTAGCGGGTCTCGGTGTGGCAGACCTCGCAGAGACCCGTGCCGGCCTCGAGCTCCGCGATGCCCGCGCGGACCATGCCGTCGGGCCCTGCACCCTCGGGCTGTCGGCGTCGTAGAACAGCGTCCCGCCGCCGACGCCGACGCCGAGGGGCTGCACGTCGCCCACCACGAGCTCGCCCGAAGGGCCGTCGCGAAAGGTACGGGGCTCGATGAACGGATCGTGCATCGCGTAGTAGCGGCGCACGCGGATCTCGTCGTTTCCGAAGAGCGACCCTCTGAGCACCGGCGCGTCGAGGGACCGGTAGGCGCTCCGGCCCTTCTCGATCAGCGCCACCTTCCACCCGCGCGAGGCGAGGACCCACGCCGCGACTCCGCCGCCGGCGCCGGCGCCCACGATCACGGCGTCGAAGTCGGCCACTATCCCTCCTCTGGATGCGACATCTGGCGGGCGGTGTACCCGATCGGCTGCCTGTCGCCCTCGTAGTCGATCGCCGACCAGCCCAGCATGTCCCGGTTGCCGCCGTAGACGGGGTCGCCGTAGCTCCCCTCGACCGCGTGACCGTAGGCGAGCGCGACGAGCTCGGGGTCCGCGTCCTCGAGCAGCGCGCGACGCTGCACGAGGGGGAGCCGGCGGAAGGGCGCGTCGCGCCTGGAGACCGCGGTTCGGTCGATCTCGTCGAGACCCTCCTCGTACCGCTGCCCGAGCCCGATCACCGGGCCGTTCCACTCGCGCCCGGGGATCCCGAGGGATCCCTCGAGGAACGTGCGCCACCTGAGCTCCTCGACGCGCGTGAGCGGCTGCAGCTCGGCGAAGCCGTCCGCGCCGCCGTGCCGGCCCGAGTACGGACCGCCCGCGAAGATCCGCGGCGGATCGACGTCGAAGGCTCCGAGGAGCTGGTCGACGTACCAGGCGGCCCGCGCCTGCGTCGCTCCGGGCGAGGTCTCGTCACCGGGGATCAGCGCGTCGAACAGCGCCGCGAGCGTCGCGAACCGCTCCGGTGCCAGATGCGCCCCGGCGGGCGCCTCCCACCCGTCGACGAGCGTGGGCCCGGTGGGAGCCGGATCGCCGTCCCCCTCGCCGCAGCCGAGCACGGCGATCGGCGGCGCGCAAACGAGCGTCACCATGCCGCCCAGGAAGCGTCGCCGCGTCACGCGCGCCACCGGTGCGTCCCCGGACGTCACCGGAGCTACATCTGGATGTGGTAGGTGAACGACCCGCCCACGTACCAGATGATCTGCGGCAGGTCGTCCTGATCGTCGTCCTCCAGGTCGTTCACGTCTTCGCAGTCGTCCCAGCTCTCCCCGGACACCAGGTCGCCCTCCTCGCAGTACTCCGACCAGAAGGGCTTCCAGAGCCTTATGCTGAGGCCAGCGGACATGAGCGGCGCGAGGAAGTACTCCCCGCCGACCTGGCCACCCACCGTCCAGCCCTTGAGAGTCCGGGTGAGCTCGCCACTGTCGTCCTCCGACTTGATTCCCGCGAAGGTGTAGCCGAACGTTGGCCCGAACGAGATATCCACCGGGCCATTCGAGATCGGGTACAGACGCGCGCCAAGCTCGATGTTCACGTAGTCCATCGAGTTGTCTTCGGCCGGCATGTCATCGACGCCGACGATGTTGTAGTGAAGGCCTGCGCCCAATCCGATCAGTGGAATCGGGCGGAACACCCCGACGACCTCACCGCCGATGCCCACGCTCGTGCCTTCGTACAGCAGACGGTCGCCGTCGGAGCAGTTCTCGCCCGTGCAGTCCGACAGACCGAGCGAGCCCTGCAGCCCCAGGCCCTTTCGCACCGGCTCGGTCGGGGCAGGCGCCTCATCTTCGGCAGGAGCGTCGTCTGCGGGAGCGGCCTGATCGGTCGCGGCCTGGTCGGTCGCCGCCTGATCGGTGACCCAGGGGCTCTGCGCCTCTGCCGGGGGCGGCATCTGGTTCTGATCGGCCGGGCCGGGCTGAACGGGCTGCATGGGCTCGGCCGGCGGCGGCATCGGCGTATTCTGGGCGGCCGCGAAGGCGGGGAGCACGATGATGGCGCAAGCGACGAGGGACCCAATCTTTCGCAAGTCTGTCCTCCAGTTGCTCCATGAGTAGCCCAGTCGGGACCGACCTCGCAAGCTGCTCGAAACTGGGGCCCGCCCGCCGGGGTGTGCCATGATCGTGCCGCGAATGCCCGACTCGAGTCCCCGCCGTTCCCGTGTAGCCCTGGTCCTGGCCGGCGGCGCGGCTCGCGGGGCGTACGAGGCCGGCGTGGTCGAGTACCTCCTGGAGGAGCTCCCGCGAGATCTGGGCCGCGACGTGCCGCTCGACGTCCTGTGCGGCACCTCCGTCGGCGCGATCAACGTCTGCGCGCTGGCGGCCTTCGCGGACGAGCCGCGGGGCAGAGCGGCGCGCCTCGTGCGGGCATGGACGGGCCTGCAGATCTCGGAGATCGTCCGGCCCGACGCCCGGGAGGTCCTTTCGCTCCTCTTGGCCTTCCTGGGCCGCGGTTCCGAGACGAAGGGGAAGCCCACGAGGCGGCGCGGCGGCGTGCTCCGGGCCGAGCCCCTCGAGACGCTCCTCGCGAAGGCGATCCCCTTCGAGCGCATCGACGACCAGTTCGCTGCGGGCAGGATCCACGGGCTCAGCATCTCGACGACTCACGTCGCGAGCGGACGCACGATCGTGTTCGTCCAGCGCGCTCAGGGCGGGCTCCCAGCGTGGAACGCCGACGCGACGATCCGCCCGCGCGCCGCGCGGATCCGGGCACAGCACGCGCTCGCCTCCGCCGCGATCCCCTTCCTCTTCCCGGCCGTCGAGATCGACGGCCAGTACTACTGCGACGGCGGCCTGAGGCAGAACGTGCCCCTGTCGCCCGCGCGGCGCCTCGGCGCCGACGGCCTCGTCGTGGTCAATCCCCGCTTCATCCGGCGCGAGGCGCCCACCCAGGACGCGGCGATCGATCGGGAGCAGTCCTTCCCGGGCCCGCTGTTCCTCCTCGGCAAGGCGCTGAACGCCATCCTCCTCGACAGGATCGACAGCGACATCGATCGCCTCGAGAGGATCAACCGCATCCTCGACGCCGGCTCGAGGCGCTACGGGCCCGGCTTCGTCGACGCGCTGAACGAGGAGCTCGGCGACGATCCGATCCGAGGCATGCGCCCGCTGCGCGCGGTGCTGATCCGCGCCTCGCAGGACATCGGTCACCTGAGCGCCGAGTACGTGCGCTCGCCGCTGTTCGCGAAGCGTGCGACCGGCGTGGCCGGACGAGTGCTCCGGCGCCTCGCCGAGGGCGAGGGCAAGAGCGAGGCGGACCTCCTGTCGTATCTGCTCTTCGATGGGGAGTTCGCGGGAAGGCTGATTGAGCTCGGCCGCGCCGACGCCCGGGGGCGCCACGACGAGCTGTGCGCGTTCTTCGACTCGATCGGAGCGGGCGCGGCCGAGGTGAAGGGCTAGCCCCGGCGCCGGAGCGCGACGGGCAGGAGAGCAGCGAGGACGAGGAGGAGGCCTGACCCTGCCCCCGCGCCGTCGGCCACGCGACAGCCGCCGCCGACCGCCGGCACGTCGTAGGCCTGGCTCGCCGGTGCGCCCTTGCGATACCAGCGTCCGCCATCGCCATGCGCCCTGCGGCCACGGTCGCCATTCTTCTGATCCCTCCCGGTGTCGCCGCCGGTGCCCGCGTCGGTCCCGCCGGTGTCGCCGCCGGTGCCCGCGTCGGTCCCGCCGGTGTCGCCGCCGGTGCCCGCGTCGGTCCCGCCGGTGTC
>JACPQR010000120.1 GCA_016190375.1 Deltaproteobacteria bacterium | reverse complement strand
GTTTCGGCGACGCTCACGAGCTACTCATCCATCACTTTCCCGACGTGCGCCCGTCAGCTCCGAGCAGCGGTGGGTCGGCCCGGCCGGGTGGACTATGATCGAGCCCATGCGCGGCGAGACGCCGTGGGACGACATCGCTTCGCTCGTGTCCAGTGGGCTGGACGGCGCGCGGGTGACCGCACCGGGGACGGTAACTCTTGCCGGACCGCACGGGCTCGAGATCGCGGTCGACGACGACGGGATCTCGGCGACCTTCGATTGCGATGGCAAGACTCCGGTCATCGGCACGACGCGGCGACGCCTCGAGCCTTACCCGCGCCTGCCGTGGCACGGGCCGATGACGTGGCACTCGGCGGATCTGGCTGGCGCCGAGACGACCTTGCCCCCGGAGCCCCGCCGGTTGCTTGAAGAGATCGCCGCCTCCGGTTCGGTGGACGTCCGGATCGGCCCGGGCGGCTGTCAGGTCCACGTCAGCTTTCGCGACAGGCCCGCCTCCGTCGAAGGCGTCCGGGCCGTCGCACGAACGATTGCCGGCGCGGTCGGGCTCCTTCGCGCGCCGAAGCCGGGCGCGGATCCACTGGGAGGCTCGCTCGCCCTGCCCGTCCGCGTCACCGGAGCGCGGCTCGTCGACCTCGCGCGGTTCGACGCGCTCTTGGCGACCCCAGCCTCGCCGCTCCCCGATCGGGACGACCCCGTGATCCTCCTCGACCGCGGCGAGACCACCGTCTGTCGCGCAATCGTCGCCGACTTCGCTGCACCCGTCCTTCCTCACGACGTCGAGCTGCAGGTCTCGCCGCACGAGGCGCAGGAGCAGGAAGGAACCGGCATGTGCCTCGCCTATCCCGATCCAGACATGGACGAGCCGCCGGCTCCATCGGCGAAGTCGTTTCGCATCGGGCGGAGGTTCACGGTGAAGGCGCGGACCTGCAGGGACCTGTGCTGGCGGCTCCTGTGGCATTCCCATCTGCTGCTGCAAGGCGCGGCGCCGGTTGGCCCGTACCCCATTCGGCTGCTCGATCACCTCGGTGCCGTGCTTCCCGGCGCTCGAGTCAATCGAGAAGGGCCGTCCGTGCAGGTCGGGGCGCTCGCACGGATTAGCCTCGACGGCGTGTGGGCTGGCGAAGCGACGCAACCTCTGCCCGATTGTCTGTTCGACTGGGATCCGCTCGAGCGCGCGGGCCGCGTCCTGTTCGGGACGACATTGGCCTTCGCGCTCGGGTTGAGGCCCCGACGCGGGTGGCGCGCCGAGCCAGTGCTTCGCGTCGAGGTCGACCTTGCAGAACGATCCCTGGCGCGCGCCTCCCGGCGGCGAGCTGCCTCCATCTGCCGCCAGCAGCGTTTGCGCCTCAGCGATGAGGGTGGAAGGACCGTCATTACGGCGCGACTGTGGGCGCTGTCTCCTTCTCTCGTGGAGCGGCGGGCTCAGGCAGCGCTCTCGGTGCTGGACGAGCTTGACATCGGGGCGCCGCCATGAAGGTCGTGCATGGGCGAGTCGTGGACCGCGAGCGCCTGGAGGCCGAAGGTCCCCGGGAGGGCGATCCCCAGCAGACGGGGCACGTGGCTTTCCTGGCCTGGGCAATCCCGGGCGATCTGCAGGAGCGCTTCCTCGTGCTCGATATCGACAGCGACGATCCGCCCGAGAGGGCCGTCGTCTACGTTTATCCGGCCGCGCGTGGCGGGAGGGTCGAGTTCGCGGTTGCAAATCCAGGCCGCAGTCGTGTGATCGTGCGACTCGTCCCGTATCTGTTGGCTCCAGTGAACGCCCTGACGGTGGACGTCGAGCAGGATGGTGAGGATCTGTGGAGCGCGGAGATCACGATCAAGCGCGCGGACCATCCGGCGCTCGCGCGCGAGGCGGCGCTGCGAACCTTCGCCATCGGACAACGGGCGCAGGAGCACGAGGTCCCGGGATCGCACGAGCTTCGGATCACTACGGACGCAAGCCGTGTCGTCGCGGAGTTTCGCTGCGGTGTTCCCACCTTGATCGTCGCTCGGATGCAGGGACACCCGTCCTTCCTGACCGAGCTGGAGTGGCCTTTCCCTCCGTACTGGTCCGCGGAGGAGAAGCTGCGTGCCGAGGAGCTGCCGGTGGCCGTGCGCGACGCGGTGGCGCGCCTTCTCGGTGAGTCGACGCTGGGAGAAGCGCGGCTGGGCGCCTGGAAGGGTCGGATCGCCGTCTTCATTCCTGACATGAGCCCGGCGCGGTCGGACGCCATCGCCCAGCAGATCATGGAAGTCGTCGCAATGCTGCCGCCGCCGACATCGAAGCCACCGCCGGCGACCACGGGTGTCCTGGCGTCGGGGGAGACCGTGCTGCTAGCCGCCCGAATCGTCGAGGCCGAGCGGGCGCGGGCGATCTGCGAGGCCGGCGCTCCCTTGCCGAGCCGTAATGACCCGATCCACGCAGCGTGGATAGGCGCGGACATCGCGACGCGCTCGCTCGTCATGGACGTGTCGTCGCCGGACGGTGGGGTGGTGGAGGTGACCACGGAGCCGTTAGTCTTCGTGCAAACAGTCGCTCTCCCTGCCGGACCCGACCCGCAGCGGATCCTCGTCCCGATCACCGCGGAGCTGTCGTGCGACGCGGACATGGTTGTCTGGATCACGTGCCCCGCCGGACACGACCTTGGAAGGCTGCCGGTTCTGGCGGGCCTCAGCCGCAGGGTGCTATCGGCCGAGCTCGCCGAACGCCTTCCCGGCGCATCGCGGCAGTCCGATGACGCGATCGTAATCCGCGCGCAAGACGCGCCTGTCGTCACGATCGAGCTCACGGGTTCGGAAGGGCCCCCGTCCCTCGAGGCCGCGTGGTACCACCCGCTCGGGCGCCGCGTCATCGGGGGTCTGCTTCCCGTTTACTCTGACCTGCATGCCGGGAGCGGTCGGGTCGAGCAGCTCCGAGGACGGATCGCGCTGCCCTTCGTTCCCGCCGTCATCGCGGCAGCCCATGGGCACGGCTTCGAGCTCGAGGCCGAGAAGGGCGAGCTCGTGCTCGTGGCCGACGTCGGCGGGGCCGATATTGGCGCCCTGGAGGAGGTCGCACACCGCATTCTCTCGGTGGCCGTGCAGATCACGCGCGGCATGGACACGCAGCGGTAGTTCGGAGGTCATGATCCAGTCCGCTGGATGACTTGACAATGCCTCGACGTCCGACCAGGCCGTCCATGTGGGCGTCGTCGGACCATCGCCTCTCGCGGAGTTCAGCGCGCGGATCCACGAGAGCAAGAATCGCCAGGTCTCGATCCCGGCGACCGTGCAGCGGTCGATCGGCCTGGAGCGGCGGCGCGACAACCACCTGATCCGCGTGGCCCTCCCGACAAGACCTGGAGCGCGACCGATTGCATCAGCATGGAGCTCATGCGTGCCCGTGGGGTGCGGGAGATCGCCACGGTCGACGGGCACTTCAGGCAGGCGGGCTTCCGCGGCTTCATGCAGCCACTCGGAGCCGCGAGCTGAAGCACAGATCGCGCGGTTATCCCTAAAAGAGTTGTGATCTCGTGGACTTGGAGATCGGGTGCGTGTCCCCGCTCGCGTGGTGCTCGCCGAAGACCTCGCGGAGCTCTTGCGAGATCTCGCCGACGGTGGCGCCGGCGCGGACGGCGTCGACGATGGGGGGCATCAGGCAGGCTGATGACGCCGCAGTATCGCGGACGGCGGCGAGGGCGGCGGCGGTGCGGGTCGCGTCTCGTCGCGCGCGCAACGCGCGGAGGCGCTCGATCTGCTCGCGCTCGCGGGCGGGGTCGACCTTCAGGCGCGTGGGCGTGGAGCCATCCTCGCCGAGGAAGTCGTTGACGCCGACCACGATCCGCTCCCTCCGTTCGATCTCGAGCTGGTAGGCGTAGGACGCGGCCTCGATCTGCTGCTGGACCCAGCCCTTCTCGATGGCCGCGACCATCCCGCCGAGCTCGTCGATGCGGCCCAAGTACTCGGTCGCCTCCTTCTCGAGCCGACGGGTCTCGACCTCGACGGCGTAGGATCCGCCGAGCGGGTCGACGAAGTCGACGACGCCGGACTCGTGCGCGATGACCTGCTGGGTCCTCAGCGCCAGCGTCGCCGCCTGCGCCGTCGGCAGGGACAGCGCCTCGTCGTAGGAGTTCGTGTGGAGCGACTGCGTTCCGCCGCAGACGGCCGCGAAGGCCTGGAGCGCGACCCGCACGGCGTTGACCAGCGGCTGCTGGGCCGTGAGCGTGGCGCCCGCCGTCTGGGTGTGGAATCGGAGCATCCTGGCCTTCGGCGACCGTGCGCCGAAGCGCTCCGACATGATCCTGTCGTAGAGGCGCCGCGCGGCGCGGAACTTGGCGACCTCCTCGACGAAGTCGGAGTGGACGTTGAAGAAGAACGAGAGCTGCGCGCCGAAGCGATCGACGTCGAGCCCCGCGCGAACCGCGGCCTCGACGTAGGCGATGGCGTCGCCGAGCGTGAACGCGATCTCCTGCGCCGCGGTGCACCCCGCCTCGCGCATGTGGTAGCCGCTCACGCTGATGACGTTCCACTTCGGGACGGCGTCCGAGGCCCAGGCGAACAGGTCCGTGGTGATGCGGAGACTCTCGCGCGGCGGGTAGATGTACGTGCCGCGCGCGACGTACTCCTTGAGGATGTCGTTCTGGACCGTGCCGCGAAGCGCGTCGCCCCCCACGCCGCGCCGCTCGGCCACGACCACGTACATCGCGAGGAGGATCGACGCCGTGGCGTTGATGGTCATCGACGTGGAGACGCGCTCGAGCGGGATCTCGCGGAAGAGCGCCTCCATGTCCTCGATCGAGTCGATCGCGACTCCTACCCGACCGACCTCGCCGGCGGCGAGCGGGTCGTCGGAGTCCCGCCCCATCTGGGTCGGTAGATCGAAGGCCACCGACAGGCCGGTCTGTCCCTGGGACAGGAGGTATCGGTACCTCTCGTTCGACTCGCTCGCCGTGCCGAACCCCGCGTACTGGCGCATCGTCCAGAGCCGCCCGCGGTACATGTCCGCCTGGATGCCTCGCGTGAAGGGCGACTGTCCCGGGCTTCCGAGCTCGACAGCGGGGTCGAAGCCGGGCAGGTCGTCCGGGCCGTAGACGGGCTTCGTCCGATCTTTCATTTCCTCGTCTTCTCCGAGAGGATGATGCGCTCGAACGCCTGCGCCACCTCGTGCACGATCTCGTCGACGGGTCGAGCGGTGCCCGCCACGGGGCCGTCGGCGTACAAGAGCGCCACGGCCCGCTCCCGGACGACGATCGGCCAGACGCCCACCTCGTCTGCGCGGCCTCCGAGCGCGGCCGCGAGGATCCCGTTCGCGATCGTGTCGGCCATCGGGCCGACGTACGGCTCCTTCTGGTCCGCGGCCAGGCGCAGGACGGAGGGGCTGGAGATCGGGATCCAGACGTTCTTGATCGCGCCCGAGACCACGCCCTTACCCCGTGCGCCCCAGCCCTGGGCGACCGACTTCCTGATCACGAAGAACGCCGCGCGCCGGCAGACCATCGCGGTCGCGCCGACGGCGAGCTCGATGACCTCGTCGCGATCCGTCGAGCGATGCAGACGGCCCAGAAGCGTTCCGAGGTCGGCGCTCGCCGGGACGCTCGGAGCCGCAGTCGCGGGGCTGGAGCCGGTCGTCTTTGCAGACCCTACCTCGACGACGCTCGTGACGGGCCCCGCGGCGCCGGCCGGCGGCGTGGGGCGCGCCGGGTTCGAGACCACCAGCACCGGCACCTCCGAGACGCGCCCGGTCCTCGGCGTGGCCGGTTCGCCCGTCTCGCCGGACGCCGAGTCCGGGAGCGTCCAGTCTTCCGCCGTCGGAGCGCGCGGCCGGGTGAGCGCGATGATCTGGGAGACGGCCACCTCCGTCTCCTCCATCCGCAGCGCCTCGTTGCCTGGCACGGGAACGGGTCGGGCGCTCTGGGGAACCCTGGTGCGCAGCGTGACGAGCTCCACGACGGCATCGTCGTCGTCGTCGAGCAGGCCCAGCGGGACCCGGAGAGGCGCCGTGTCCGAGACGGCGGGGTAGATCTGCTCCCTCGCCCAGTCCACGTCCGACGGCCGGGCCACCATCGGCACGACGTAGCAGCCCGTGAAGAACGCGACCTCGTCGATCGCGTGCGTGTTGGAGGGGTCGACCATCGCGACCTTCAGGGTGTCGTCCTGGCGTTCCACCGCGATCAAGCCGAACTCCTCCGACATGTCTCTCGGCACCAAGAGCGCGGTCTCGGTGACGACGCAGCGCAAGGTCTCGCGCGTCGCCTCCTCGAAGGGGAAGCGCGCGCGGAAGAACCGCACCAGCGTGTCCTCGTCGAGCAGGCCCAGCTCGACGACGTGATGGGGCAGGGGCTTGCCGGTCTTGGCCCTGGCCGACAACGCGCGCTCGAGCTCGGTGCGGCCGAGGAGGCCCTCTCTGATCAGTCGAGTTCCCAGGTCGGCCGACACGGCGCCCAGACTAGCATTTAGTGGCAGTGGTAGCATGAGGCGTGCGCCGCCCCCGCGTGCTCCACATCGAGGACGATCCGCAGAACCGGCTCCTCGTCTCGAAGCTCCTCGGGGCGGCCGGATGGGACGTCGTCGAGGCCGCCGACGGACGCGCGGGCATCGCGTCCGCGGTCGCGGATACGCGGTGGGATCTGGTCCTCGTCGACATCGACCTGCCGCAGCTCGACGGCTACGAGGTGACGCTCAAGCTGCGCGGCATCCGGCACCTCGCTGCGGTGCCGATCGTGGCGGTCACCGCCCATGGCGACAGGCGAACGAGCCTCGCGGTCGGCTGCGACGGCTTCATCGGCAAGCCAATCGACGTCAAGACCTTCGTCAAGACGGTCAATCGGTACCTCGAGGGCAAGAGGGACAGACCTGCGCGCGGCAGGGATGGCGAGGTGCCCCTCAGGGTGCAGAGCAGGAGGATCGTCGAGCACCTGGAGGAGAAGATCGCCCAGCTCGAGCTCGCGAACGAGAGGCTGCGCGAGCTCGATCGGCTCCGCAAGCAGTTCTACCAGAACATCTCGCACGAGCTGTCCACGCCGATGACGCCGGTCGTAGGGTACGTGCGGCTGCTGCTCGACGAGGAGCTGGGCCCGGTGACCTCGCTGCAACGCAAGGTGCTCGAGTCGGTCGCTTCGTGCACCGACCGGCTCAGGGGTCTCATCGACAACCTGCTCGATCTCACGGCCATCGAGACCGGACGCATGCACTTCTACGACCGCGAATACGACTTCGCGACCATCGCCCGCGGCGTCGTGGACGCGCGCGAGCAGCAGTTCGTGCAGAAGCCCCTGAAGCTCGACGTCGCGATCCCCGATCGGTCGCTCCCGGCTCGAGGCGATCCGGACAAGGTGTCGAGGGCGATCACCGCGGTCCTCGACAACGCCGCGAAGTTCACGCCGGCCGGGGGGAGAGTGCGCGTCGAGGCCCGCGCCGACGACGGCGTCCTGCGCTTCGAGGTCGTCGATACAGGCGAGGGGATCCCGCCCGAGATCGGCGACCGGATCTTCGATCCCTTCTATCAGGCCGACGGCTCCGCGACCCGAGCGCATGCGGGCGTGGGCCTGGGCCTGGCCCTGGCGCGACGGGTGCTGGAGGCCATGGGGGGACGAATCTGGGCCGAGAGCCCCCCCTCGGACGGGGGCCTCGTTCCCGGCGCGTCGGGCACCCGCGTGGTCTTCGAGCTCCCGCGTGCCGCCGCGCCGTGGCGTTCGGGCGCCTGAAGCCGCGTCGAGGATTGGGCGAAGCCGCCGCGCCGAGCTACTGTGCCCTCGTGATCTACGCCGACCACAACGCCACGACGAGACCGCTGCCCGAGGTGGTCGAGACGATCGCCCGCGTCCAGGCAGAGGTGTGGGCGAACGCCGGGAGCGTTCACGGAGCGGGACAGAGAGCGAGGGCCGAGGTCGAGGCGGCGCGCGAGGCGGTCGCGCTTGCGATCGGCGCGACGGACCCGCAGCAGATCGTGTTCACCTCCGGCGGGACGGAGGCGGCGGTGGCCGCGATCCTGGGCGCGGTGCCCCATCCAGCCGGCCAGGTCGTGACGACGGCGGTCGAGCATCCTTGCGTTCGCGGTGCGGTCGACCGCCTGGCGGCGCGCGGAGCCAGCGTGACCGTGCTCGCGGTCGACGAGCTCGGGAGGCTCGACCCCGAGGATGTCGTTCGAGCGGTGAGGTCGAAGGAAACTTCGCTCGTCACCGTGCAGTGGGCCAACCACGAGACCGGCAACCTCCATCCCATCGCCGCCGTGGCCGCGGCCTGCCGCGAGCACGGCGTTCCCCTCCACGTCGATGCAGTCCAGGCTCTGGGCAAGGTGGAGATCGGGGTGGGCGGCGTCGATCTGCTCACGGTCAGCGCCCACAAGGTGCATGGCCCCAAGGGCGTCGGTGCGCTCTGGCTCCGGCCCGACCTCCCCTTCGAACCGCTCCTGCCGGGCCCACAGGAGCGCGGAAGGCGGGGAGGGACCCAGGATGTCGCCGCGATCGCGGGCTTCGGGGTCGCCGCGCGCGCGCTGGTCCGCGAGGGTGAGGAGCGCCGGGGACGACTCGGGCGCCTCGGCTCCCGCCTGGAGGAGGGCCTGGTCGAGGCCGGCGCCCTCGTGAACGGCGATCGGGACGCTCGCGTGCCCGGGACGGTCAACGTCTCCTTCCCGGGCGTCCCCGCCGAGCTCCTCGTCATCGCGCTCGATCTCGAGGGTGTCGCGATCTCGGCCGGCGCGGCGTGCTCGTCGGGTCGGCAGGGCGCGTCGCCCGTGATCGGCGCCATGTTCGGCGACAGGCCCGACCGCGTGGCGAGCGCCGTCCGCTACTCGCTCGGCAAGGACAACGCGGACGTCGAGGTCGACCGCATCGTCGAGGCCACCCGGCTATGCGTCGGGCGCCTGCGCGGGGCTGGCTCGAAAACCTGAGCGCCGGCCGGTCGCTTCGCGTCAGGTCTCTAGCGGCGCGCGAGGTCTTCGGTGGCCCTCGAGCGGCACTTGAAACGGAGGGCTCTGCCTGGAGCATTGCCTTGAAGTCCAGGGCCGCCCGCCCGCGAGATCACCACGGAAAGGCGACTCGCACCCGAGCCGGTGGCGATTTCCATTCAATGGATTTCGCCCCGCGCGGATGTTCAGTGGGCTCTACGGCGCCAGGCAGGCCGGATCCTGACGCGCGATGATCATCTCGGCCAGATCGTCCAGGGCGGCCGCGATTGCGGTCGGGCCCTCGCAGAGGTCGCGGATTCGCGCGTTGTCGCCGAGGATCTCGACCGCGTCGTGCAGGCGCGGCGCGGGCCAGATCGTCGTGTCGAGCTCCGCGGAGTCGCACGCGGGGACGGCCTCGAGGACGCCCCACTCCTCCTGGTCGGGGTCGATCGTGATCGGCATATCGGGACCCGCCGCGATGGACACGACGACGTCGGCCGCCTGCGGCGTCGCGGTCAGGAGCGCGTCCATGAGCTCGTCCATCGGCCGAAGCTCGGCGGCCCGCGTCTCGCACGGCTCATAGCTGTCGTGCTCCTCGTTGAAGTTCGCCGGGTCGGACATCGAGTAGAATTCGTCTGGCCCATCGGGTCCGGCGTGCGGTTCCTGATCGCGTCCCGGCCCGGGTGCCTCGCAGTCATCTTGATTGGTCAGTACGAGAGCGGCCGGCACCGCCTCCTCTCGAAGAAACCCGCGGCAGGTCGGGTGCCCAGCCCGTCCGCAGGTTTGCAGGAGCATCCGCAGCGTGTGGATGGGAACCGAGATCCGGCACCCCTCGTCGGCTGGAACGGCGGCACAAGCAAGCAGCTCCGAAGCATCCGGCGCGGAGGCATCCATCCAGGCTGGTGCCAGGTCGGCGTACAACGGATCCGGACAGCCGGCCGTCTCCGATCGGTTCACGAGCTGATGGTCGCCCCTCAGATAGCAGGGATTGTCCTTCATTAGGTCGGTTTGGACTGAGTCCCATGACCACGCGACAGCCAGTCGGGCATCCACGCCCGCGTCGACCAGCGCTTGAACGAACCCTGGGATCAGCTCGGCGAGCCGGTCTCTCGCGCCGTACCACGTGAGATAGGCGTCGTAGTTGTCGACCATGATGAGGACGTCGGCGCCGCAGTGCGTGGCGTCGCCGTCCGAATCAGAATCGCTGTCACTGTCACCGTCGGCGTCGGTGTCGCTGTCCGAGTCGGCATCGGCGTCGCCATCGGGTGTCTCCCCGCCGCCGCAGTCGCAGCCCGAGCAGAGGATCCCCACAAGCAGCAGCAGACTCAATCGACGGGTGAGACGGTCCATCGCAGAAAGACCTCGTAGTTCCAGCTATCGCCGTCCTTGTACTGGCGATGCTCGTTGAAGCCCAGGAAACCCTCGCCCACGGTCTGGTCCGAGAATCCTTCATCGACACAGAGCCCGAGGAAGCAGACTTCGGTGTCCTCGCAGTCGCCGTCGGCGGCGCACTCCGTCGCCTCGGGATTCGAGTTGAGCTGATCGGCGCCGACGGCGGGATGCCCCAGCACGGCCGGTCGATCGAAGTCGTTCCACGGACCGTCGACGAGGGGCAGCGCCTGAAGAGTCGGGTCGTCCGGGTTGGCGTTGATTGCGGCGATGAAGCCGGGGTCGTGGGTGACCGCGGATCGGCCCGTGACGTCGAACGAGCTCGCAGACCAGGCGCTCGATCCCAGCTTGTCCTCGGGCCGCACTCCGAGCTCCATCAGGGCGACCCAGGCGGCGATGAGCGCTGCTGCTCCGATCCCCACCGCGGCAGCGCAGGGAGGACACAGCACGGCGACGACCACGGCGGCGATCCCGATCGTCAACGCGCCCAGCACCGTCGCCAGCGTGACGTCGTCCTCCTCGGCGATCTGGAGGAGGTATGCTGACGGACAGCCCTGCGGGCCCGAGAAGCTCGCGAGCTGGTCCCCGATGCCAGTCTCTTCGCTGCCGGAGTCCATGTCGTAGCTGACCGCGGTGGCCGCGGCCGTGACCTCGTCCGGACCGGCGGGCGCCGTCGTTCCTCCAGCGCTCGAGAGGACCATGAAGAGCTCGTCGCTGCCGGTCCAGTCCCAGCCCGTCTCCTCGAGGCAGCGAACGGCCTCGAGCGTGCCCGTGACGGTCGGCGCGGGCCGGGAGCCCTCCACGTAGATCATCAGCGGATCTCCGGCATCGAAGTCGGAGACCAACTCGGACGGCGTCTCGCCGCACTCGACTCCCTCGGCCCGACATTGCGCGAGGCTCCGCGGCGGCGTCGGCCAGCCGCCGCCGGCGACCTCGTCGCACAGCGGACCATCCTCGGGGCACGCTGCCTCGACGCGATCGGGCGGCTCGCAATCATCCGCGCCGACGGTGTTTGGCGGAACCGCGGCGTCCGGGACGTTCCAGCAGACGTGGATCGTCCTTCCCGCGTCGAAGGCCTCGTCGATATCGTGCGGGATGTCGTCGTCCTGCTCGAAGAAGGTCCCGTTCCGGTTGACCATCCGGACCTCGTAGAACTGGCCGGCGGGGATGTCGATCATGCCGGCAGCGTCGACCGGGTGCGGCGAAGCCCGGTTGAAGGTCACCCTGAGCTCCTGATCGTCCGGCTCGAGGCAGCGGTTGTCCGGAGCCGCGGGGACGTCTTCATTCGGAGTGATGAACGTCCGGATGCGATGCTGCGTGCCGTCCTCGCCGAGGAGGCGCAGCTCGCCCGAGAGCGTGTCCCAGAAGTTGAAGCCGGTGAACGAAGGCCCGGTCCTCGCTTGAACGATCGGATAAGCCACGCAGAAACCAGAGATGCACTTCAGCCCTTCGTTCTCTGGACAGGGCGGGGCGCCACCTGGGACCTCGTCGCAAACGATGTGGGTATTGTTGCCGCGCAGCGGCAGGCCGCGGCCAGGCGTGTCGGCAGCTTCGGCGAGCAGGTCAGGATGCCCGCGCACCAGCGTCCCTCCGGCATCCGTGCAGTTGTCGGCACCGTCGTCGACGACGCCGAGCAGCACCGGCTTCGCGCCGAACGTCGGCTCGAACTCGACCTGCGGGTGCGCCTTGACGGTCTGGGCTCTCGCCTCCTGTGGCGTCCCCTGCCCGACGTCGTCGCCCGCGTACGCCACGCCCTCGCAGAACGCCTCGCGGAGCGATGGGGTCCGCAGATGTGTCGCGAAGGTTCGCGTGATGGCGCCGCCGACCTCATCGACGTCGATCGGGTCGGCACAGTCGGCGGGGTCGAGGTAGCCGAGATCGCCGAGCGCGTCGGCCCTGACGGCGGGATCCACGTCGTGCCAGGCGCGGTAGCCCTCGAGGAGCCTTGCGCGGACCTCGGGATCGATCGGTGCGAGCGCGGAAGCCGTCGCCTCCTCGAGAGGCGTGGCGATTCGCCCCGTCAGGACGCGCTCGCCAGTGCACGAATGTGCCATCGCGAGGAGCGCCGAGACGTTCTGGACGAGCTCGCCGTGCAGATCGTCGATCGACGAAAGCCGCGCTTCGAGGATCTCGGACCGCGTAGGCCCCCGGCCCTGGCACTCTGGACCACGGGGTTCCGGTTGGCGAACCACCCGGCCGAGCACGGCCTCGGAGATGAAGCCCGAGGAGACCAGAGTGGCGATCTCCTCGGCGTCGGCGGACTGTGCGTGCTTGCCGTCGGGCCCGACCAGGCGGAAGAGAAGGGAAAGCCCGTGGACGGTGTCGACGGGGGAGGTGCGGTAGACGTGGCCCAGCAGCCCATGGTTGACGTAGCCGAGCGCCTCGAACGCGGCGACGTCCTCCGCGCTGGACGAGAGCACCTCGTCGCCACCGTCGCTGCGCAGCCGGTAGAGCGGAAGCGTCCAGCCGTTGCGCTCCACCAGGACGCGGAAGCGCGTGCCCTCGGTCTCGAAGCCCGAGAGGTCCTGGGCCTCGCCCGAGAGCAAGGATGAGTGCATGGGCGCGCCGTCCGCGGTCCGCCGATAGCGGACCACCCCGCGCGGTCCACGCGTCCGGCCCCCGTCGGCGATCGCCCAGCCGAGCGAGTCCAGCTCCGCGTATCCCGCAGCCAGGAGGGCCGCAGCCGTGTCGGCGTCCGCCGTGATGGCTTCCTCCCGCCCGCCGGCCACGCGGACAAACCGCCTGACGAGCACCGCGTCGCCAAAAGCCAGAGGCTCCTCGCCCACGAAGCCGAGGCGACCCAGGACCTCGTAGCCGAGGACAACGAGCGCATCGCGGTCGGTCTCGTCCGTCACATAGGCGTGGTCCCCGGTCTCGGACCTGAACAGCTCGACCAACGCACTCGTGCCCGGCTCGAGCTGGCGAAGGACGCGGAAGGTGGCGCCGGTCGGCATGAGCCCCTTCTGGTCGCCCAGCAGTCGCGAGGAGTTGGCGCCCACGTTCATCAGAAGCGCGCGGTCGCCCGTGGCGACGCTGCGCGCCTCGAAGATCACACGTGCCGAGGTCTCCCCGTCGTCGGCCTCGGGATCCGGGTCGGTCGCATCGTGGTCGCAGAGGTCTCCGACCCCGTCCCCGTCGCTATCGAGCTGGTCCGGGTCGACGTCCTCCGGGCAGACGTCCGTCTCGAACGGCGCGCCGTCACCGTCGAGGTCTCGTCCCACGAGGAGGTCCGTGAAGTCCGACTGGCCGTCGCCGTCCGAGTCCGGGTCGCCCGGGTCGCCGCCCGTGCGCAGCTCGTCCGCGCTGGGCACGCCGTCGCCGTCCGGATCGGCCTCGGCGTCTTCTGGGTCCAGGGGGTTCAGGCCGAAGGCGGCCTCGACCTGGTCGTCGATCCCGTCACAGTCCGAATCTCTGGCGGAGACGACGTAGACCTCCGAGCGACGATCGGCCCGTCCGGGGATCCCCACGCCGGCCGAGCCGCCGAGGCCCGTGCGAAAGGCATGCGGAGCGCCTGCCAGATTCGGAAGCGAGAAGCCTTCGAGACTGTCGTAGGTGGGAACGCCGCCGGCCACTCCGGCCCAGGCAAGAGCGGTCATCGGGTGGCCCTCGCTGCCGGAGGAGAGGACTATCTCGGGCCGTCCGTCGCCGCCGAGATCGACCGCGGCGACGCCCGCGGTCACCTGCGGGCCGGCGATCGAAAGCGCTACCTGGGTGAACGTTCCGTCGCCGTCGGCGAGCAGCGCCACGACGTCGCCCTGCCGCTCTGCGAGAAGGATGTCGACGTCCCCGTCGCCTTCGAGGTCACCACTCGCGAGCCCGACTTCGGCGCCCCTCGCGCGGGCGCCGCGCACTTCCGACTCGTCGACGAAGATGCCGTCTTCTCTCTGGACGATCAGTCGATCGGCCCCGGCACGGGCCAGGTAGAAGTCCGTCAGCCCGTCCTCGTTGACGTCGAGGGCGACGGCACCCACCGCGTCCGAAAGCAGATCCTGCGGTAGATCGGCGCTCGCGTCTTCGAATGCGAGAGCGCCATCAGGAACGATGCGGTTGTCGAGAAGTCTCGTTCCGCCGGCATCCCTGGTCGTGGACACGAGCAGGATGTCGACGTCTCCGTCGCCACCGTGATCAAGCAGGAGCGCGACGCCCGAGTGGTTCAGATCCGGCAATCCAAGGTCGCCGGCCCGGCCTTCGAACTCGACCGTGCCCTGCTGCGCCAGGCGGTTCAGGTAGACGGTGGTGCGGTCGCCATCGGCGCAGGGATCGCAGGTCGCAAGCAGGTCCGTGTCGCCGTCCAGATCGAGATCGGTGGCTGCACCGTTCGCGGCACGCCGTACGGCCGACAGCGGTGCGCCGGTCGGCGCTAGGCCGGTGCCGTCCGGCGCCTGGAGGGCGACAGCTCCATCCCCGTTTGCGGGCAGGATGGCCACGTCGACGAGGCCGTCCAAGTCGTAGTCGGCCACGACCGCCGCCGCAGCACCTCCACCCGCGAGATCGAGTGGGACTTCCAGTCGCACGAGGTCGGGGATCGTGATTGCACGCTCGGACCGTCCCACTGGCTCATGGCCGGCGCAGGCGAGAACGAGGAAGAGCACGAGAGCCCCCCCCCCCTCGTCGCAGCCGCCTCGCCGAACCCGGGTTCCTACGAGCGGACGACCGAGCCTGCCTCATTCGCGTACCCCCTTCTCTACCTTGGAGCGCCGAAATCGTACGAGCAGCGCGCGGGTGTCGTCAAGCACACCTCGGTCGGTTTCACCTCGGTCGGTTTCATGAGTCGGGGCAGACCTGGGCCAGTCGCGGTCGTGCGCCACGGAAGCGGGTGAGCTCATTCACGACCGGGGCCGCTCGGCCATCGAGATGAGCCCCCCGGCCCGGATCCAGCCCGCCGACAACAGCCACGTGCGTGCGTCGGCGACGGGACGTGGGATGTCCGGCGGCTTCGGGAGATCGTCCTCTTCCCGATAGCCGGTGAACCAGTACGCCGACGATGCCTCATCGATGCACATCGGCGAGGTCTTCTCTCCTCCGTGATGACGAAAATTCCCGAGCACGTAAACGATCGCCGAGCGGGTCTGTGTCGGTGTCTTCAGGTGCCTTGCGTGGTAGCGGTCCGCCCAGACGGGGCCGCGCCGATCCCACTCGCGATTCAAGGCCCGGGCCATGCGGATCGCCAGCCCCTGCACTCCCCGCGACAGGCTCACGGTGTCCCTGGCCTCGCAGATCAGGTGCACGTGCCCCGGCTGGATGCTGAAGTGGCAGAGGCGAAAGGTCTCTTTGTCGCAACCGGCTGCCATGACGTGCCGCAGGACGTCACAGGACCGCTTCCGCCGGAAACGCGGAGCGTCCTCGCGTGCCTTGAGCGTCACGTGGATGGGGAACCGGCTGGCCAGAAGTGGTCGGGCACAGTGCAGGGCGCCGGCGTGGTCGGTCTTCGGGCGACCCGCACCCTTGCGCTTGCCGCCATGGGTCTTCGGCGCGGGCAGCTCGAGCTGAACGGGACGTCGCTCGCCGCGGCTGGCTCGTTTGCGGTCCACTTGAATATGGCAGTAATCTATTCGGATCTTGATGTCACGGAGAATCTCAGTCGGGGTCCGCACGGTCCGGGTTGGGGACATCCTTTACGGAGCAGCTCAGAGACATGGTTTACTCCTTTGCACGATTGCCCGAGGACATCCTTGACAGGTGGCCTCGAGGCTGGCGGCGCGGGACGCGTCAGGCGCTCCGTGGAGCTCCCGGGCTCGACGCGGAAGTAGCTCATCGAGACATGCACCGAGCTCGAGTGAGCTGCCCGAGCTCGGTGCTCTCTGTTCGTCCTTCAGCTCCTCGGATTGACCAGCCGCCATGTGATCGCACAGGTGCGGTCCAGCCACTCGGCCACGCCGCCGAACGCCGCATCGTTGATGTAACGCCACGCCTTCGCGATCCTCACCTGCGTCTTCACCTCGCCAGCGCTCCCCGCGGCCACGGAGAACAAGT
>JACPQR010000129.1 GCA_016190375.1 Deltaproteobacteria bacterium | reverse complement strand
GAATCCGGAACAGGCAACAGGCGACTGGCAACAGGCAACTGGCAACTGGCAATTCCGGAAAGCGGATTGCACGCACCGCTCACGGCTTGACCGAACCAGCGCGGTTCCGGCTCCGACGCTTCCCGGTCGCCTGTCGCCTGTCGCCTGTTGCTTCGTCCTACCGGCGATGCTGGTGGAGATCAACAAACCGGCTCGCCGCTGGGGTTGGCCATGCCGAACCCGGGTCCGTGCAACGCACCCCATCCAGGCCCTTCGGGCGATCGGGGGCGATGAATGCGACGTCGCGCCACACGAGGACAAGCCCTGAAAAGAATCCACGCGGGGGTGCAAGCAGACCCTCTCTTGATGCTAGCCTCGCAAGAGTGTCTGCGGTGGCATGCCTGAGCCAGGACACCGTCCTGCGGCTGATCGAGGGGAGGCTCGAGGAGGGCGAGGCCGGCGCCGTCGACGACCACATCGACGGGTGCGAGAGCTGTCGGTCCCTGGTCGTCGAGGTGGTCCGGGCGCAGTCGGGCACGAGAAAGCGCGGGTCGGACCGCGCGACGGCGGCAGCGCCGATCCTCGAGCCGGGGAACGTCCTCGCCGAGCGCTTCGAGATCGTGAGGCTCGTCGGCAGCGGCGCGATGGGTGTCGTCTACGAGGCCGAGGACCGGGAGCTCGGCGTTCGCGTCGCGCTCAAGGTGCTCAGGCCCGAGGCGGCGCCCACGCTTCACATGCTCCACAGGCTGCGACAGGAGATCGTCCTCGGCCGCCGCATCACCCACGCCAACGTCTGCCGCCTCTTCGACGTCGGGACCGCGACGCGCGACGGCGAGGTCCTGCACTTCCTCTCGATGGAGCTCGTGGCCGGCCAGACCCTCGCCTCGGTCCTGGCGCGGAACAAGCCGCCGCTCGACCAGGCCCTCAGGATCCTGGGCCAGATCTGCACGGCGCTCGAGGCGGCCCACTCCCAGGGCGTCGTGCACAGGGATCTGAAGCCCGCGAACGTGATGGTCGCGCCGGACGGCAAGGTCGTGGTCATGGACTTCGGGCTCGCCCGCGACCTGCGAGCCGACCGGAGCGAGCGCGGGGGCATCGTGGGCACGCCCGCATACTGGGCACCCGAGCAAGCCCGCGGCGGAAAGGCCACCGTCCGCTCCGACCTGTACGCCCTGGGCCTCGTGGCCTGCGAGCTCCTCGGAGGACCGCGACCGCGCTGGGACGCCGATCCCCCGATCGAGGCCGTCCCCGCGGCACTTCGACCCGTCATCGAGCGTTGCCTCGCCCGGCTTCCGGAGGAGCGGTTCGGATCGGCCCGCGAGATCCGCGAGGGGCTCGCGGCCGCGCTGCGCAAGCCGCGTTCGCGGCCAGGGTCTTCGCGAATCCTCCTGGCCGTCGCCGTCGCTGTCGGGGCCGTCGCCGTCGCGGTCCTGCTCGCGACCCGGGCCCCTCATCGGCCGTCCCGCCAGGATCGAGTGGTGGCCCCTTCACCGCGCCCGGACCCCGCGGCCGAGGCTCCTCGCGAGGTCAGCGTCACGATCGAGGTGGAGCCCCTGGATGCAGCGATACTCCGGGGCAACGAGCTTCTCGGTACGGGCCGCGCGCAGCTCACGTTCCCCTCCGCCAAGGCGCCTGCGACTCGCCTGCGGATGGAGCGCACGGGCTTCGCCCCCGCCGAGATCGAGGCTCGCCCCGATGGACCGCCCGTCTTGCACGTCGCCCTCGACCCGCGTCGCGGCGAGGAGCCTGGAGCCGGCCGAGCCAGACGGCGCACGTCGAGCGCGGACCGGGACCGGGACAGCTACTTCTTCTTCGAGTGAAATGAGCTGGCGTTCCGCGACCGCTGCTTCGGTTCTCTTGCTCCTGTTGCCCGGCCTCGGCCAGGCGCAGCGGGCCTCCGAGCCAATCGCACCCACGCGGATCCAGACCGAGCTGTACCGCCGTGCCTTCGACGCCTTCGGCGCGAGGGACTACTCGCGCGCGATCGACCTCCTGCGCTCGGCGCTGGCGCTCGGGGACCGCAACATCTTCCACCTGAGCCTCGGCCGCGCGCTCTTTCATGCGGGTCGCTGCGCCGGGGCCGACGAGGAGCTGGATCGTGCGCTGTCCGCTCCCGCCGTTGCCGAGCCTCCCGCGGAGGAGGTGGCGCGGCGCGTCGCGGCCTATCGCCAGGACCTGCGAGCGCGCTGTCCCGGCAGCGTGGTAGTGAGCTGCGAGCCCGCGTCCATCAGAGCCCGGATCGACGACGGCCCGCCGGTGACCTGCGGCGAGCCGGTCAGCCTGCCTCCGGGCGAGCACGTGATCCACGGCGAGCTCGACGGCAGGACCCTCTCGCAGCGAGTCGCCGTCGAGCCGCTCGCCCGATCCACCCTGGTCCTGCGGATCGAGGCTGCCCCGCGGCAAATCGCCACGAGGCGAGTGCCGCCGCCCACCATGCCTGCGCTTCGCCGGTGGGGCTGGATCCTCGCGGTCAACGGCGCGGCGGTGCTCGCGGCGACCGTCCTGGTCGACGTCGCGGTGCTGGGCAGCGAGATCGACGGTTTCGAGCGAGCCGTTCGAGACGGCGACCCCGTCGCGGGCGATCTCAAGGAGCGCGTCGACGTGATCCAGGCCGTGGTGATCGGGGCGTATGCGGTGGGAGGGCTTCTGGTCGCGACGGGCGGGCTCTTCCTGGTGCTCGATTCGGGCGCGCGGCCCGCGCGAGCGCAAGACGTCGAGGCGTGGTGGGCTCCGGACGGCGCCGGGCTCAGGCTGCGCTTCTGACCATCAGCACGTCGCTCCGCGGTGCCAGGTTCCCCAGCAGAAGGCGCAGTGCTCGCGGCCACCGAGGCCCCAGGGTGGGTACAATGCCTTCGTGGAGGAAGAGCTCATCCCGGTTCCGCCCGAGCTCCTCTGGGACTACCGGGAGGCGCCGGCGGACCTCATGTGGCGGTTGAACCGGATCGCCCGGTGGTTTCCGCTGCGAGGGCGGGACCGTCGCACCGTGAGGCAGCTCTTCCTGCACCGCGACGAGCTCAGCTTCGAGCCCGAGATACGGGTACTGATCGAGCTGTACGAGGAGGCCTGGAGGGCGCGGGAACGTGAAGGGTGAGCTGACCATCGGGCAGCGGGCCTTCCTCGACGAGCTCGCCAGGAGCCCGCTCTCGGAGGCGCTGTACCTCTCGGGGGGGACCGCGCTCGCTCGACGACGAGTGAGATCTACGGCCCGGACGCGTTCAGGAACCTGTCGATGCTCAGATCGATGTGGCTCCGGACGGCGAACATCAGGCTCTCGAACTCGCGCTCGGTGATCTTCAGCCGCGCCTGCAGCCTCTGGCGGGTCTCGGCGAAGAGCTTCTCGTGGGTCTTGCCGATCCAGCGCGCGACCGTCGCGCGGTGCACGCGGTAGACGGCCCCGATCTGATCGATGCTGAGGCGGTCCAGCGCCGACATCCTGAGGACGTTGCGCTCGCGGCTCGAGAGCGTGCCGAGCGCCTCGCGGAACGCGCCGGCGAAGTCGTCGCGGTAGAGCTGGCGCACGCACTCGAGCTCGGGGTCGTCGTCCCACGCCTCCACCTCGACCAGAGGATCAGCCGCCTCGCTCGAGCCGGCGGACGCAGGCCGCGCGCTGCGGCGCAGGTCGAGCGCGATCCGCACGGCGGCGACCTGCACCCAGCTCCGGAGGTTCCCCTGGCCGCGGTAGCCTGCGATGCGTGGCGGCTTGCCCTCGCCGGCCACCGCCAGCCTCGTCAGCGTGAGCTCTCGAACCTCGTCGGCGAAGGCCGCCGACGGATCGATGCGCCGCACCGACGGTCCGACGACACCGCGCACGATCTTGTCGAAGGCAGCGACCGCCGCGTGGTCTGCCGCCGCGCAACCGCAGGCCAGGAACAGGTCCTCACCCGACAGGAGCTCGAGGGCCCTCGCGGGCTCGTCCTCGCTCGCGACGCGCTCGGCCAGCCACCGGGCGAAGGACTCCTCGTCGACGGCCACGCCCGGCCAGGCCGCGCGGCCCTTCGCGAGGATCGCGCGCACGGCGGCCTCGAGCGCCGGCAGGACGTCGTCCCCGGGTCGACCGCCCCGGCCCGTGCCGATGATCTCGGCAAGAACTACGCCTATCGCCGTCACTCGCAGGCCGGATCAGGGTCCTCGTCGGCATCGTCGAGAGCCTCGATCTCCTCCTCCGTGAAGCGCCGGACCACCGTGAAGACCCCCTCCTCCACCTTCCAGATCAGCGATGGGTTCGAGACCGTGCCGTAATCGTCGAATACGAGACTGCTCGACGCACCCTTGTAGTGGATCTCGTCGCCGCGCGCGAGCGCGAGCTTCGCCTCGGCGAAGTCCAGCGGTCCGAACGCGATGTTCTCCTCGCCCGTGCCGGAGACCTCCCAGAGAGCATCGCGGACCCTCAGGCGATCGGCGACGCCGCCGGCCTTCTGGATGGCCAGCGCGAGGAGCATCGCGGCGTCGTAGGTGTTCGACACGAAGATGGGGATCTCCGCGCCCGGTTCCCGCCCGAAGTGCAGGTCGTACTCCTCTCTGAGCTCGTTGTACTCGCGGCCGATCGGCGTCGTGTCCTCGTCGCCGCCATAGACGCCCTCGGCGGGCTCTTGCGGGTGAAGGCGGCTCGCATCGAGGAAAGCCTGGCCGTGCAGGGACGTCGTTCCCAGCCAGAGGAAGTCGTTCCATCGCTCGTCGCCCTCGGTGCGACGGCGGACCTCGCCCATGAGCTCGGCGCCCGCCTCGGGATAGGCGACGATCGTCGCGCAATCCGGCGCCGCCTCGACGAGCGCCGAGGCCTGCTCGCCGTAGTCGACGAGCTCGGTGGCCGGAAAGGAGATCCGCGCCACGACGCAGCCGCCGAGCTTGCCGAACAGCTCCCCGACCGCATCGCGGTAGTTCAGCCCGATGGCGTCGTCGGAGTGCAAGATCGCCATCCGCCGGCAAGGCGAGCCCCCGTCCGGGCCGGATCGGGCGAAGAGCGCGATCGCCGCGGCGGACCCTCGGCGCGCGGTGGAGATCGTCCGGAAGAAGAAGCGGTCGCGAGCCGGCTGGATGGTCGAAAGCTCCTCCGCTCCGGCGGTCGGCGAGATCTGAACGAGCTGGGCGGCGAACGTGAGCTCCTGCGTCTCGAGCGCCTGGGTGCTCGTCAGGGGACCGACGATTCCCGCGACCCGCGCTTCGATGAGCGACTCGACGTTCTCGCGGGCGCGCGAGGTGGCGGTCTCGTCGTTCCTGACGTCGAAGCGCAAGGCCCTTCCCAGGACGCCGCCGCCCGCGTCGGTCACGGCCTCGGCGAGCTCGAGACCCGTCGCGATGTCGCGGCCGAACTCGCCGAGATCGCCGGACAGGGGCAGCGAGGCGCCGAGGACTAGCGGCCCCGGGTCGTCCTCGCAAAAATCCTCGTCGGGGTGGCAGCGCTGGCCGAGCGGGCAGTCGGAGTCCCCGCTGCAATCCTCGAGCGAGGTGAACGCGTGGCACCCCGCGAGAGTGAGCGTCCCGACGAGGCAGACGCAAGGCAGGCCCCGCATTGAGCGCAATGGTAGCTCAGCGCCGCTTCTTGCTTCGCGGCTTGCGGCCCTTGGTGACGGGAGCGGTGGCGGCCGCCTCGGCGGGGCGCCACAGGGCCTTGTCGGGGTGGGCCTTCGCACGCCTCAGCATGTAGTAGTAGCCGACGATCGCGAGGATCGCCGTGCCCAGGCCGATGATCTGCGAGGTCGAGGCCGACTGGATGCCGCCGCGCTCCGGATCGTCGCGGATGAACTCGAGGAGCGTCCTGATGATCCCGTACATGATCACGAAGACGAGGAAGAGCTGGCCGGTGAACCTGCGGAGCTTCCAGCGCACGAGCATCAGGACGCCGAAGAGGAAGAGGCCGACGGCCGCTTCGTAGATCTGCGTCGGGTGGACCGCGTACGACCAGTGCGCGGCCTGGTCGAGCCCGTAGTGCTTGACGTGCCAGCCATAGGCGGGCGATCCGTTGAGCGGGCCCGAGCAGCCGGAGCCGCCGCGGAACCGCTGGGCCATCTCCGGGAAGCGCGTGGCCCAGTTCGGGAACTTCATCGCGAGGGACCGGACCCAGCCAGGGCTCTCGCTCGTGATCCGACCCCCGAAGTCGCAGCCGTACAAGAGGCAGCCGATCCGCGTGAACAGGAGCCCCGTGGCCAGGGACGGGACCACCGCGTCCGCCCAGGTCACGAAGTCGACCCTCGGGTTCGACCTGTTGCGCCGCGCGTACCACCACGATCCGAAGAAGCCGCCGAGGAAGCCCCCGTAGGCGACGAGGCCGCCCTGGCGGAACTCGAGCATCCTCTTCGGGTCCTGGAACTCGTCGAGGTTGGTCAGGATGTACAGGAGCCTGGCGCCGATGATCGCGAAGACCGCCGTCCAGACGTAGCAGCTCGACATCCACTCGCGCGAGAGGCCGTCCCTCTTTCCCAGGCCGAGGACGACGTACCACCCGATGATCAGCGAGACTCCGAGCATCACGCCGTACGAGTAGATCGGCAGGTTGAGGCCCGGAATCGTGAACATGATGGGGTACATGGCCTGGTGCGCGAGTTAGCAGCCGGCCGGCCGCAGGTCAAGAAGGGGTGGGCGCGAGCGTGCTACCATGCTGTTCGCCAATGCGGGTCGGACTGGTCCTTCTCGTGCTGTCGGGTACCGGCTGCGAAGAGCCGACCACCGGAAAGCCCATCACCGCGAGGTTCACCGACCACTTCGAGCGCTCCACCCTCGGCGATCAGTACTTCGACACCGGCGGCCACTGGCAGATCCGTTCGGGCGAGCTCCGGGTCCGCGGCGCGAGGAACCATCCTCTCTGGCTGGTGCGCCGCCTGCCTCGGAACGTCGCGATCGAGCTCATGGCCCGCTCGTCGAGCCCCGACGGCGACATCAAGGTCGAGGTCTTCGGCGACGGCCGGTCCTACGCGACCGAGGACTCGTACACCGCGTCGAGCTACGTGGTCATCTTCGGCGGGTGGCGAAACTCGCTGTCCGTCATCGCGCGGATGAACGAGCACGGCGATGACCGCAAGGTCCGCCGCTCTCCCCGCGTCGAGCCCGGGCGACGATATCGTTTCCGCATCGAGCGCCGCGGCAAGAAGCTCACCTGGCTCCTCGACGGGGAGCGGATGCTCGAGCTCGACGACCCGGCTCCGCTCGAGGGCGAGGGCCACCAGTACTTCGCCTTCAACGACTGGGAGGCCGAGCTGGCCTTCGACGATCTCGTCATCGAGCCGCTGGGGCCATGAACGCCAAGGAGCTCGACGAGAACATCGAGGAGCTCGAGAAGCGAGTCGATCGGCTGCGCGCGCTCTACGAGCAGTACTTCATGGGGATCGAGCGGATCGAGCCGCAGATCCTCCGCAAGGACGTGGAGCGGCGTCTGTACGTGCTCAGGCGCGAGAAGATCCGCAACACCGCCGTCCGGTTCAAGTTCCAGCAGGTCCTGCAGCGCTACACGACGTACCAGACGTACTGGCAACGGGTGGGGCGCCAGATCGAGGAGGGGACGTACCGGCGCGACGTGATGAAGACTCGGGCGCGGTTGCTCGCGCAGCGCGACGAGAGGAGGCGGCAGCGACTCGCTGGTCAGGGCAGGCTCCCCGCGGGCGCCGCCGAAGAGGGGATCGACGTCGACGTCGACGTCGACGTCGACGAGGGCGAGGGCCTCGCCGCGGCGGACGCCGGCCAGGACCACGGCGACGGCCTCTCCGCCGCCGACATCGCCGCGCTGGGCCTGGACGACGACGCGGCGGACGATTTGCCCGCCGAGAAGACCGAGCCGCGCATCCAGGTGCACGAGCTGGCCTCGGAGGTGCGCGCGCTGAGCAAGGTCGCGGAGGAGGTCGACGACGTGGGCGAGGCTCCTCAGCTCACCTTCGGGGCCCCGAGGCGCCCGACGCCCGAGGTGCCAGCCCGCCCGTCGTCGCGCCCGCCCGCCGGCCCGGCCGCGCTCGGGCGCATCGCGCTCAAGAGAGTCGCGGCGAAGCCGGCCCGCGGTGCGGATGAGGAGACGCTGCCCGTCGCGGTCGAGCCCTTCGTCCCGTCCGAGCCGGGCGCGCCGCCCGTGCCGACGAGGCCATCGAACGCACCCGCGGGCGCGCGAGCGCTGGGCGAGCCTCTGGGCACGGCCAGTCGGCCGGGTGAGCCACCCGTTCTCGCTAGATCGGTCGTGCTTCCGCCGGCGGCGCCCTTGACGCCGCCACCACTCGCGCAGCAGGCGGCCTCGGTTCCCCCGCCCCGCACGCGCCAGTCGCGCGCAGCCTCCACTCCGGGGGACTCGCTGCCTCCTCCTCGCGCCTTCCCGCTGGCCGAGCCGCTGCCCGCGCCGCGCAGGCCGCCGCCGCCGCCGCCCGAAGCCCTCGTGGCTCGTGCGAAGGAATCGAGCGCTGGGCAACGCCCGATCTCCGTGAAGGCTCCCGGCCCGGTTCCCGCGAGCGCGGGGCCGCCGCTTCCGCCTCCGGCAGCGGCCGTCGAGCCGCGCTCCGCCCGGGCCACGGTTCGCGGCCAGGGTTCAGCCCCTCCGCCGTCGCCCGAATCGGGGTCCGCGGCGGCGCCCGTCAGTCCCGGACCGCCCCGGGCACCGTCCGGCGAGACCGACCTGAGAGCGCTGTTCCTGAAACGGACGAAGCCTGCCGCGACCCCGACACCTCCGGAGCCCCCGCGAGGCGCGCCCGCACCGCCGCCGACCAAGAGGAAGTCGCGCCACTCGATCGCGAAGCCCCAGCTCCCGGCGCCGAGGCCCCCCGCGCCTTCGGCCACCGCAGGGTCGATCTCGGACGAGCGAATGCGCGCGATCTACGATCGCTACGCGGCCGAGCGCCGGCGCAACAACGAGGGCGAGGTCCACTTCGAGACCGTCGCGAAGTCGATCCGCGACATGCTGCCGAAGCTCGAGGAGAAGGCGCCGGGCAGGAAGGTCGACTTCGAGGTCGTGATCAAGGACGGAAAGACGGTGCTCAAGCCCGTAGCGAAGTGACGCGCAGGGCGCCCCCTCGGGTCACGGACACCCGTCGTCGAGGGTAGCGCAAGCCTCGAGCTGACCGGAGACCAGCGTCTCCTCGCCCGCGCTCACCTCGACCTCGACCTCGGTGTACCGGAAGATCACCACGCCGCCGGCGTCGCGCCCGTTGACCTGCACCTCGTACTCGCCCGGGACCAGGGTCGTCTCCTGCAGCAGGATCTCCCCGTCGTTGCAGTCGCTGCTCCCCGTCGCGAGCGCCGTGTCCTGGAAGAACGCCTTGGCCTCGACGGTCTCGACCAGGTTCGGCCCGCAGAGGCCGCCGCCGACGAAGCTCCAGCGCACCCGGATGCTCGGCGGCGCGGGGCTGAGCTGGATCGCGTCCGTGGGCGTGTTCTTGCCTTCCTCGACCGCGTAACGCGCCGATGACTGGCCCATGTAGATGACCTTGCCGGTGGCATCGAGGCCCTCGACGACGATCGTGTATGAGCCCTCCTCGATGTCGTTGAGGCGGAAGGGGCTCGAAGCGCTCGTGCCCGAGGCGCACGCGGTCATGAAGGGCCCCTCGACGCCGCCGCCCTCCTCCCGCAGCGTGATCCGGATCTGAGCGATCTCGGCTCGCTCGCAGTCGTTCGTGGCTCCGATCGTCCAGTGGACGTCGATCGATCCCGGGTCCGATCCGCAACCGGCGGCCCAGGCCGCTCCCAAGGACAAGAAAAGAAGCCTTCGCATCGTCGCTTTCTCCTTCGATCTAGGTGCCCCGTCGACCGGTGACACCACGGCCTGCAATGTAGCACTGCGAATGTCGTGCCTCCAAGATCGCGCGGAAATCCGGGAGGGTCCCGCGGAAGCTCGATTCACACTGTCAACGCCGCTTCACGGCGCGGGTGCGTTGCACGGTCCCGGGTTTTGCGCCGCCGCCCCAGACCATCGCAGGCTTGAATCCGGAACAGGCAACAGCCGACTGGCAACAGGCAACTGGCAACTGGCAATTCCGGAAAGCGGATTGCACGCACCGCTCACG
>JACPQR010000118.1 GCA_016190375.1 Deltaproteobacteria bacterium | reverse complement strand
GTCAACGTCAACGTCAATGCCCGCGCCCACGCACCTGCCCACCCCATCCGCAGGGGACGCGATTATCCCAGTAGAAGTAGCCCTCCCCATCCGGCTCGCTCCGCAACCGCTGCCATTTGCGGGCTCCCGATGCCTGCAAACCGGGAACTGCACCCATCCAAATCGGCGTCCGTTCGCTGTCGCGACGACTGGGCGGAGCTCGGCTTCGCCCCCCCGCGGACCCCCCCGATGCGATGCTCGGTGTGCTCGCTCACTACGGCCGAGTGAATCGGCCTCCGTTCGCTGTCGCGACGACTGGGCGGAGCCCGTCGCGGCGGCCCCGACAGGCGCCCGATCCACGAGCTCGCCGACCCCGAGGTCCCCGCCCGTCGCGTGGAGAGGCCCGGCCGATCTGATACCCTCGCCGCCAATGATGGCGCCTTCTGACGAGGATCGATCGCACCCTGTTCCGGACGTGCGGCCGACGCCGGCCGACGGGGTGATCCGGCGGCTGGACGGGGCGGTGTTCCGGCTGGAGCAGGGGATGTTCGCGGTCTTCCTGATCGCGATCACGGTGTTCGTGTTCCTCGAGGTCGTTCAGCGGCGCCTGGCAGCGCCTGACTCGCGGCTCGGCAAGGCGATGGCGATCCTGCTCTTCATCGACGACGCGGGCACCCGGGCGTTCATCGACGCGAAGGTCGCGCCGTTCGTCGGGATCTTCGGTGGCCTCGCCTTCCTCTACTTCGCGTTCCGGGGTGCCGAGCGCGCGAGGGGGAGGACCTTGCTGCCGTTCGCGCAGTCGGCCGCGGTGCTCACGATCGCGACCGCGGGGATCGCGGCCGGCTTCGGGTGGCTCATCCTGCACCTGCACTCGCGCGACCTGTACCTGACGCTGTACGGCCTCGGTACCGCGGCGGTGTCGATCAATCTCGTGCGGCGGCGTCCGCAAGGTCATCGGGCGCAGCTCGCGGCGCTCCTCCTCCTCGTGACGCCGGCGTTCCTCTGGCTGGCGCTGCGCTACTTCCCGCAGGGTTACACCTGGGGCCAGGAGATCTCGATGCTCTTCGTGCTCTGGGTGGGCTTCTTCGGGGCGAGCGTGTGCGTCCACGAAGGCAAGCACATCCGGCTCGAGGCGCTCGAGAAAGCGACGCCGCCCGGGCTGCGGCGCTGGGTCGGCGGATTGAGCCACGTCGTCGCCGCGGTCTTCAGCGGATTCATGGCGTGGCTCGGGTGGCGCTACGTGTTCCATCCGGAGCACGGGATGCTGGCGCTCGGCGGCGTCTTCGAGCAGACGCAGCTCCCGACGTGGATCATGGGCGCCGCGGTGCCCGTCGCGTTCGGGCTGACCGCGCTCAGGTTTCTGGGCGCGGGCGTATCGACGGTGCTCGGCGGGAGCTACGGCGCCGCCGCCAAGGCCGAGGGGCTCGCCGAGGCCGAGGCCGCAGCGAAGGCGCGCGGCGAGAGCGTGACCGGCGCCCAGGAGAAGCCGAAGAAGCCCATCGTGTTCTTCGTGGTCGTGGCGCTCATCGTGCTGGCGCCGTTGCTCGGCAAGGGTGGGATCCTCGTCGCGGCGATCCTCGCCGCCGTGCTCCTGGCCGAGCCCTTGTTCGTCGTCCTCGGCCTCGTCACCGTCGTGTCTTTCCTCCTCTGGAGCGACATCAGCGGCCCATCGGAGTTCTCCATCCTGATCGAGCGCATCGTGTCGCTCGCGGACAACCGTGCCCTGCTCGCCATCCCGCTGTTCATCATGTCCGGCGCGATCATGGCGCGCGGCGTGATCAGCCGACACCTCATCGCCTTCGCGGATGCGCTGGTGGGCTGGCTGCCGGGCGGGCTCGGCATCAGCGCGGTACTGGCCTGCATGATCTTCGCGGCCATCTCGGGGTCGAGCCCGGCCACCGTCGTCGCGATCGGCGGGATGATGGCCCCGGCGCTGATCTCGGCAGGCTACCGCCCGGAGTTCTCGCACGGCCTGGTCACGAGCGCCGGCTCCCTGGGCATCCTGATCCCGCCGTCGATTCCGATGATCGTCTACGCGATCGTCAACCAGACGACCAGCATCGAGGTGGAGCGCCTCTTCGCGTGCGGCATCGGGCCCGGGCTCGTCATCGGCGGGATCCTGATGGGCTACTCGATCGTCCGGGGCCTCAAGGACGGGACGCCGCGCCCGGCGTTCTCGCTGTCGAAGCTCGGCGAGGCCGCGCGCGAGGGGATCTGGGCCCTTTTCTTCCCGGTCCTGATCCTCGCCGGGATCTATCTGGGTGTCTTCACCGCCGTCGAGTCGGCGGGCGTCAGCGTCATCTACGCCATCGTCGTCGAGGTCTGGATCTATCGGTCCCTGAAGCTCGCGGACATCCCCAAGGTCTTTGCGGAGACCGGCGTCCTGCTCGGCTCGTTCCTCGTCATCCTCGTCGTGGCGATGAGCTTCGGCGAGTTCCTCGAAGGCCAGCAGATCCCGGCGATGGCCGCCGACTCCCTGCGCTCGATGGACCTCGAGCCGTGGCAGTTCCTGCTCGCCGTGAACCTGCTCCTCCTCGTCGTCGGCTGCCTCATGGACATCATGAGCGCGATGTTCGTGTTCGTGCCGCTCCTCGCCCCGATGGCCATGGCCGTCGGCGTCGACCCGATGCACTTCGGGATCATCTTCATCGTCAACCTGGAGATCGGCTACCTGACGCCGCCGGTCGGCCTGAACCTGTTCGTCTCGAGCACGCTCTTCGGAAAGCCGATGACGTACCTGATCCGCGCCGTCGTGCCCTTCATCCTCTTGATGATGATCGGCCTCGCGGTGATCACCTACGTGCCGAGCGTCTCGGTGGGCCTCGCGAACGCGATCATGGGCGAGCCGCAGGGCTCTTCATCCGACGAGCCACCCAGCCCGCGAGCGGGCGATGACGGCGAGACCGCCGAGCCGGCCGACCGACCCGACGGCGGAGCCCCTGCCAAGAAGCAAGGCGTCCAGAGCATCGACCAGATGATGCGCGAGCTGGAGGGCGGCGAAGGTGCCGCGCCCGAGGCCGGGGAGGAAGGCGAGCCGGCTCCCGGCACCAAGAGGCAGCGGGTCCAGACCATCGAGGAGATGATGCGTGACGCCGAGCGCTCCGGCGCCCCGACCGACGGCGGCACGCGCTAGGCGATTTCGAGCACGTTCCGCAGCGGGCGGATCGCCCGGATTCGCCCATCGAACGTCACGAGCCTCGTGCCGTGGTGCAGGGCCACACAGGCGAGGTAGACGTCCGTCGTTTGCCGGTATCCGGCGACGAGCCGCCACACCTCGCCGAACGACTCGGCAGGCGGCAGCTCGGTGAAAGCCGGGTTCGACGGTTCCCGACGATGGCACGCGGGGTGCAACTTCACGGAGTGATGATGGTCCGAGGTGGCCCTGCGCTCGTCCTTGCCGTGGCCCTCGTGAGCTCGGGCTGCAGAGGCTCGAGCAGAGCGGATCCCGATCCACCGCCGGGCAGCTCCATTTCACCACCGGTGATCGGGGGCGGCGCCCCACCCGGTGCAGCGCAGGGACAACCGCCACAGTCGATTTCGCCGCCGGTCTCGGGCGGCGGTTCCGGACAGACGCCCCGGACCATCTCGCCGCCGGTCACGGGAGGAGGGGCGCCGGTTACGGCAGGCGGAGCCGTCCCTCCGGGGGCCGCGCAGGGGCGACCGCCAGAGACGATCTCTCCTCCTGTGTCGGGCGGGGCGCCTCCTCCGGCGGGCAACCTCGGGCGACCACCACGGACGATCTCGCCTCCCGTGACGGGCGATGCGCCGCCGCCGACCGGCGAGATTGCGTTGCCGCCGCCGATCCTCGAGGCCCCGGCCGACGCGGGCGAGGCCGACGCCGCCAGCGAAGAGTGAGCTGCCGTCCTGACGCAGCGCCGCCCCGCAGAGCAGCTCGACGACTCCAGCAGATCGCGGCGTCGATCGCGCCTTGAAAGAGCCGAAAGCGTCTGCTCTCATCTCCGCCGAAGGAGGAGCCATGGCCCAGAAGCCGAGGATCGAGATTCCGCCCGGAGCGCCGCCCCGCACGTTGCAGAAGGAGGACCTGGTCGTCGGCCAGGGCGACGTGGCCTTGGCCGGCCGCGACGTCGAGGTCCACTACGTCGGCGTCGCCTGGTCGACGAAGAAGCAGTTCGACGCCTCCTGGGATCGCGGCGAGACGTTCTCGTTCTCGCTCGGCGCCGGCGAGGTGATCCGGGGCTGGGACGAGGGGGTCGCCGGGATGAAGGTCGGCGGCCGCCGCAAGCTCACGATCCCGCCCGACCTCGGCTACGGCGCAAGGGGCGCAGGCGGTGCGATCGGCCCGAACGAGACCCTGGTGTTCGTCGTCGACCTCGTCTCGGTCGGCTGAAGACCTGCTCCCACCGATCCTACGGTTCCTTGCGGTTTGCGCGCTTGCCTGTAGAATCGCCGGAAAATTGCAGGAGATCGACGAACAGGAACGCGAGAGGCTGCTCCGGCGCTTCGGTCGCCGCTGGGCCGCGGGGGAGGTCGTCTTCAACGAGGGAGACGAGGGGCAGGAGATGTACATCCTCCAGGAGGGGCGCGTACGCCTGCTCAAGAGGGTGCGGGCGGTCGAGAAGAGCCTCTTGATCCTGCGACCGGGCGACCTGTTCGGCGAGAACGCGCTGATCGAGGGGCAGCCCCGCGCCTGCACCGCGGTGGCGCTCACCGACTGCACGACGCTCGCGCTCGACGTGACGACCTTCGAGTCGCTGCTCCGGACCGACGCCGCCATCGCGCTCCGCCTGGTCCGCCTGCTCGTCCGCCGGCTCAAGGAGGCCGAGGATCAGATCGAGAACATGATGATCCGCGACGCACAGTCGAAGATCGTCAACACGCTCCTCAAGCTGGCGCAGGAATCTCGGACGCGGGGCGACGACGGCGGAATCTCGCTCTCGCCGATGGAGCTGTCGAGCCGCGTCGGTCTCGACGTGGACAGTGTCAAGCGGGGCGTGCAGCAGCTCCGCGACAGTCAGTACGTCCAGATCCGCGAGGAACGGATCCAGATACCGGACGTGGAGGCGCTCAGGGGCCTGTACCAGCTCCTGGGGATGAAGGAAGACCTGCGGAAGTGAGCGGTTCGCGGCTCATATGAACCGAGACGGCCAGCCCTTCGCGCCCATCGCGCGGCACTTCGAGGTCGCGGAGATCTTCTCCAGCATCCAGGGCGAGTCGTCCTTGCAGGGCCTGCCGTGCTCGTTCGTCCGGTTCGCGGGCTGCGGGCTCCGCTGCGACTGGTGCGACACCAAGTACGCCTTCGACGGCGGCGAGGTCCTGTCCGCTCGGGCGATCCTCGCGCGGGTCGCGAGCTCGGGCCTGCCGCTCGTCTGCCTGACCGGCGGCGAGCCGCTCGATCAGGCGGAGTGCGGCGCGCTCGCCCAGGCTTTCCTCGACGAGGGCTTCGCCGTCAGCGTCGAGACGGGTGGCTTCCGCGACATTGGAGCCCTGCCCTGCAGGGCCAAGGTCATCATGGACGTCAAGTGCCCTGGCTCCGGCATGGAACGACGGAACCGCTGGCAGAACCTGGCCAAGCTCCTCCCAGGCGACGAGCTGAAGTTCGTCGTCCGCGATGAGACCGACTACACTTATGCGAGGACCGTCCTTCACGATCACCCGCTCCCGGACGACGTCGCCGTCCTCGTCTCCCCGGTTCACGGGGAGCTGGACCCGCGTGACCTGATCGGCTGGCTGATCCGGGACAAGCTGAGAGCTCGTGTGAATCTGCAGCTTCACAAGTACGTCTGGGGACCTGAGGCCACGGGGGTCTAAATGACTCGACTTGCTACGATCTTCGCAATCATCGGGATCCTCCTCGCGCCGTCGGTCGCGTCGGCAGTCGACGTGTTCGTCAACGGCGAGAACGTGACGGGGATCCTCAACGTGTCCATAGTCAACGCTCGCGTGCGGATCGACGAGCGGGGCAACGTCCACGTCGAGGCCCCGGGCTACACCGTTCGCAGGGTGGACGTCCCGGCGCCCGCGAGGCCAGGCCAGGCGGCGCCGCCGACGGGGTCGGTGCCCTACGGCTCCCAGCCGCCCAGGTCGACCGTGGTGACCGGCGGAGGATCGGCTCCGGCACCGGCCGCACCCGCCACGAACCTGACCCGGCGGTACTATCTCGTAACGAGCCAGGCCGCGCCGGGACGGGCCCAGTTCGACCTGGAGGTGTTCGTGAACGGCCAGAGCGCCGGCCGGTCGAGGAACGACGGCGACGCGCTGATCGACAACATCACGCGCTTCCTCCGGGCCGGGCCGAACGAGATCCGCGTCGTCGCCCACAAGGACCTGACGGGCGGGCGGCGCAGCTCGGCCGCGACCGACAACCACCGGGTGATCATCGGGGAGGGAACCGAGCAGAACGGTCAGGTTGTCCTGCAGGTCGCGCTGGTCGACTTCACCGTCAACGCCGGCCAGACCGATGACCAGACGGCGACCTTCCAGTTGACGGCTCGGTAGATTTCCGGTTCCGCTGACAGCGGACTTCCTGGAACTTGGGGGGTTGACCGTTCGGCGGGGGACAGGTATGGTGCCCGCCGCCTGGAGCCCGAAACCCCAGGCGGACCGATGACCTGCGGCCGCTTCGAACTACTGGTTCTTCTTGTCGGTCTCTCGGCCTGCGGGGGCGTCTCGGCCGAGATGCGGCGCCGCTCGGAGACCCGGTACGAGCTGGGAGCCGCCCTCCTGCAGGAGGGAAACCAGCCGGCCGCGCTCCAGGCTCTGTTCGAGGCGGTACGGGCCAACCCCGATAACCTCGAGGCCCATTACCTCCTGGGGACCCTGTTCCTGATCCGGGGGGACCTCCCCAGGGCCGAACGGCACCTCAGGACCTGCCTGCGGCTCAAGCCCCGCTTCCCCGAGGCCCAGAACTCCCTCGGGGTGGTCCTGATCCACCGGCGGCAGTACGACGGCGCGATCGAGCTCCTCGGGCGGGCCACCCGCGACATCCTCTACCGGGAGCCCCACGTCGCCTGGGGGAACCTCGGGTGGGCATACCTCGAGAAGGGCAGCATCGGGCTGGCCGTCCGGGCCCTGAAGCGGTCCGTCTTCCTGCAACCTCGGTTCTGCGTGGGCCGCTACCGGCTGGGCGACGCCCATTTCCGCCGCCAGGAGTACGACCTGGCCGCGCGCGAGCTGCAGGCGGCGGTCGACATCGACGACGAGGGCTGCCGCCGCCTCCAGGACGCTTACCGTCTTCTTGGGCTTTCGAAGATGCACCTGCACGATCGCGACGCCGCCTCGGCGGCGTTCGGCCGTTGCAGAGACCTCGATCCCGAAACCCGGGAGGGACGCGAATGCCAGGACTACGCGCGAAACCTGCACTGAACCGCCTCCACCACCCGCGCCTGGCAGAGGGCGAATCGTGGAGCGCGCTGCCCGGCGAGGAGATCGGCGCCTTCTTGCAGAGGACCCGGGAGCACGTCGGGATCCCTCTCGCGCAGATCTCCTTCACGACCCGAATCCCCGTGGCCTCGCTGAGGCTGATCGAGGACGGATCCTTCGAGTCGCTTCCGGGCGAGACGTTCACGCGCGGCTTCATTCGCTCCTACGCGGGGGCGATCGGGCTGTCCCCGGCCGACGCGATTCGCCTGTTCGACGGCAGGCGCCGGAGCTTGGACGAGCCGGGACCTGGCCTGAGGCCCCCGGCGCCAGCCGAGCTCAGAAGCCGGAAGGTCGGAGTCGCCTTCGCGCTCCTCATCCTGATCGTCGTTCTCACGCTCATCCTCTCGCTCGTCCTTCGCGGGACCGGAGACGGCCCCGACGGGGATCTGTCGGGAAGCACCGGGGCGGTCGTCCACGAGGTCTCGTCATGACGTGGGCAGGGAGACCCTCGATACTCGCGCGTTCCTGCTGAAGTCCACCCCGTACGGCGAGTCGGATCGCATCCTCTCGCTCTTCACCGAGGCGCGCGGCAAGCTCTCGGCCATCGCGCTCGGCGCTCGCAGGAGCCGCAAGCGCTTCGGCGGTTCGCTCGAACCCTTCGCGCTGCTTCAGGCTCGGCTCGCCCTGCGACCGTCGACCGATCTCGCCCGGCTGGAGCTCGCCGAGGTGCTCGAGCCGAACCTCGGCGTCTCGAAGCAGCTCGTCAGCATGGGGCAGGCCGGTGCCGCGCTCGAGCTTTGCCGCGAGCTCCTGGCTCCCGACCAGCCCGAGCCGCGCCTGTTTCGCGCGCTCGAGTCGTACCTCCGCGCGCTGGACGTTCGCGGCCCTTCGCTCTCGAGGATGGTCGGCCTCGAGCTCTGCGCGCTCGAGGTCAGCGGACTTCATCCCAGGCTCGGCGAGTGCGGCGTCTGCGGCAAGCCCGTCCCGCCCCGTAGGGCCGCCCGCTTCGACCCTGCGCGCGGCGGAGTCGTCTGCCGCTCCGACGGCGGCGGTCCCATCACGCTGTCCGGCCGCGCCCTCGAGGGCCTTCGGGCGCTGGCCGCGGGCCGGGACGCGGAGCTCGCCGAAGGCGACGCCAAGAACGCGGCCGACGCTCTGAGGGCGCTGACCGAGTGGCACCTGGGACGCCAGCTCAAGGGCGCGGCATTCCTCCGGCAGATCTCGGACTAGTCGTTCCCCAAGAGCTCGAGCAGCACGGCCGACATCAGCGTGACGGCCGGGACGATCGCGCGATCGTCGACGTCGAAGACGCTCGAGTGCAGGGGCACGTAGTCGCCGGGTCGCGCCGTGCCGAGCCGGACGAGCATGGCGGGCGCGTGCTGGCCGTACACGGCGAAATCCTCGCCGCCCATCGACGGCTCGGGCAGCTCCTCGACGCTGCCGGGGCCCAGGACGGCGAGCGCGGTCTTCTCGACCAGCCCGGCCAGGACGGAGTCGTTGACGAGGGGAGGGGCGCCGTTCGCGATCGCGACGGACACCCGTGCTCCGGCCGCCTCCGCCGACGTCCGGGCGAGAGTACGGAGCGCCTCGGCCAGGATCAGGCGTGACTCGGGGTCGGCGGTGCGGATGCACCCCTCCAGGACGCACCCGCCACCGAGGGCGTTCGGGGCCTCGCCGCCACGGATGCGTCCGACGTTCACGACCGCGGCGCGCCTGGGGTCGATCCGAGCGCCACGTAGCTGGTAGATGCCGGTCAGGATCGCCGACGCGACGGCGATGGCGTCGATGGCCTGATGCGGGCGCGACGAGTGGCCCCCGCGCCCGATCACCTCGATCGTGAACTGATCGGTCGACGCGGTCGCGGGCCCGCGCCTGAGGCCAATCCGGCCGGGCGGGAGCGTCGGGTCCGAGTGCACCGCGAAGATCCCGCTGACGCCTTCCATCACGCCGGCGGCCGCCATCCCGTTTGCGCCGCCCGGCGTCGCCTCCTCGGCGGGCTGGAAGAGGAGGCGGACGGTTCCTGGCGCGCGGACGCCAGCGCGGGCGAGCGCCCGGGCGACTCCCACGAGGATCGTGGTGTGCAGGTCGTGGCCGCAGGCGTGCATGACGCCGGCCCGCGTCGAGCGATGGGCGACCGAAGCTGGCTTGCAGTCCTGGATCGGAAGCGCGTCCATGTCGGCGCGCATCGCGACGATGCGCGGGCCGTCACCCAGACGCAGGTTGACCACTACTCCGTGGCCCGCGACCCCGGTCGTGGGCTCGAGGCCCAGGGCGCGCAGCGCCTCTGCCACCGTGCCGGCGGTCTCGACCTCCTCGTGCGAGACCTCGGGGCGCTCGTGAAGGCGATGCCTGAGCGCCACCAGCTCGGCCTCGAGCGACGAGACGTGTCCTCGCAACTGGTCGGTCCATTCCATGACGAGCGGAAGCTAACACCATCCTGGGGATGCTACACTCCCGGCCGTGCCCGCAATTCTGGTCGTGGAGGACTCGCCCGCGATGCGGGCCTTCGTCCGCGCCTCGCTGGAACCGATCGAGAGCTGCGACGTGGCCCTGGCCGAGAACGGCTTCGAGGCCCTGCGCGTGCTCCCGCGGCGGCGCTACGACCTGATCGTGACGGACATCAACATGCCGGACATCAACGGGCTCGAGCTCATCCGCTTCGTTCGCCAGAGCGAGAGCCACCGAGACGTCCCCATCGTGATCATCTCGACCGACGCCTCGCCCCGCGACCGGGAGCGGGCAATCGCGCTCGGGGCCACCGACTACCTGGTCAAGCCCTTCTCCGCGGACGACCTGCGCGCGGTCGTCGAGAAGAGGCTCCTCGGGGCGCGAGCAGGCCTGGAGGGCCTTCCGTGACCGGGTCCGAGCCGCCGGGCGCGAGGACCGATCGCGCCCTGTCGGAGTTCTTCTCCGAGGCGCAGGAGATCGTCGAGTGGCTGAGCAGGGACCTGCTCCTGCTCGACCAGTGCCAGAAGCGAGGCGAGCAGGACCCCGATCTGCTGAACAACGTCTTCCGCGCGGTGCACACGCTCAAGGGGCTGTCGGGCCTGTTCGGCGTCGGGCGGATGACCAGCCTCTCGCACAACCTGGAGAACGTCCTCGACGACCTGAGGCTCGGACGGATGGCGCTGTCCGCCGAGGTCCTCGACCTCCTGTTCGACAGCGTGGAGCTTTACAACCGCATGCTGGGGGACCTCAAGGCCGGCGTCGACGCCGAGGGGTCGGAGGTCGAGGACCTCCTCGTACGCCTCGACCGTGCCGCCGCGAAGAAGCCGACCGGGCAGAACGTGACGCTGGGCGAGTACGAGCTCGACGCGGGCCTCCTCGCGGTCCTCACCGAGTACGAGGAGCATCGCCTTCGGACCAACGTCAACGGCGGCTGCAACCTCTTCCGGCTCTGCGCGCACTTCGAGCTCTCCGTCATCGACACGGACCTGGAGGCGCTGAAGCTCGCCGCGAAGCCGTTCGGCGAGATCATCACCTTCCTGCCCTCCTCCACCGGATCCACCGAGGACGCGATCGACCTGGACATCCTCCTCGCGTCGCACCGGCCGTTCGCCGAGGTCGCGAAGGCGCTGTCGTCGGACAAGGTCCAGGTGATCGAGGTGCCGCGCAAGTTCGTGGGTCGCCCCACCGTGCTGCCCGCGCCCCCGCCCGCGGCCGGCGCGCCGGGCACCCTGCCCGTGGGCGCCGAGCTGTCCGCGCCGTTCGGCGAGATCGACTCCGCGCCCTCGTTCCCCTCGAGCGCCCCACCCGGGCCGCCGACGGCGCTCGAGCACGTCTCGGCGCCCACGACGATCCGCAGCGTGTCGCAGACCGTCCGCGTCGACATCCGCAAGCTCGACCGGCTGATGAACATCGTCGGCGAGCTGTCGATCTTCGGGAACGCCTTCGCCCGGGTCGGCGAGCGCATACGCGCCGCGGGCCTGCTCAAGGAGCTCGGTCCCGAGCTGCACCGCATGAACCGCGGCTTCGACCGGCAGCTCTCGGACCTGCAGGAGGGGATCCTCGAGGTGAGGATGGTGCCCCTCGGCCAGGTCTTCGACAAGCTGGCCCGGATCGTCCGACAGATCTCGCGCGAGGAGGCCAAGGAGATCCGCTTCGTCGTGTCCGGGTCCGACACGGAGGTCGACAAGCTGATCGTCGAGGAGCTGTCCGACCCGCTCATGCACCTCATCCGGAACGCGATCGACCACGGGATCGAGCACTCGGCCGAGCGCCAGGCCGCCGGCAAGCCCGCGGTCGGGACGATCGCGCTCAACGCCTACCAGAAGGGCAGCCACGTCGTGCTCGAGGTGGAGGACGACGGGCGGGGCATCGACGAGGAGGAGCTCCTGAGGACGGCGATCGATCGCGGGTTCATCACCGTGGAGTCGGGGCGCGAGCTGTCGCGGCGCGATCTGCTCGGCCTGGTCTTCCTGCCGGGTCTGTCGACGAAGCGGACAGCGGACGAGCTGTCCGGGCGTGGCGTGGGGATGGACGTCGTCAAGACCAACATCTCGCGCCTCGGCGGCGTCATCGACGTCCAGAGCGAGGTCGGGATAGGCACCAAGCTGACCATCACGCTTCCCATCACCCTGGCGATCATCTCGGCGCTCGTGGTCGAGGTCGCGGACCGCACGTTCGCGCTGGCGCTCTCGACGGTGCAGGAGGCGCTTCCGTTGCGCGCCGATCAGCTCCGCACGATCGAGGGGCGCGAGGTGATCTCGCTCCGTGGGGCGACCTTGCCCCTGTGCCGCCTCGGCCAGCTCTTCGGCTGGGAGGAGCAAGCGGGCCCTCGCACCGAGTACATCGTCGTCGCCGGCATGGCGGGCAGGCGGGTCGGCTTCGTCGTGGACCGGCTGATCGGCCAGCAGGACATCGTCATCAAGGCCCTCGGCCGTTCGCTCTCTGCGATCCGGGGGCTCGCGGGCGCGACCGATCTCGGGGCCGATGGCCTCGCGCTCGTCCTCGACGTGCCCTCGCTCGTGGAGGAGGTGCTCGCGCTCGAGCTCCGGACGAGCGAGATCGGAGCGCGGCCGTGAGCGGCGGTTCGAGCCGTCCGTCCCGGCCGCCCCCGCGAGCGCCGCTCGCCAAGGGCGAACCGGGCGCGCTCGCGCCCGCGCCTCGGACGCCACGCCCGCTCTTTCGGGGCGATGCGCGACCCGTCGTGACCATCGAGTACCTGGGCTTTCACCTCGACCAGGAGGAGTACGCGCTGCCGTTGCCGACGGTCCGCGAGATCCTCAAGGTCCCGACGATCACCGAGGTGCCGCGCGCGCCCGTGGACGTCCTCGGGATCATCTCGGTCCGCGGAACGGTCGTCACGCTCGTGGACCTGCGCCGGCGCGTGGGACTGCCGGAGCGCCCGTTCGATCGGCGCACGCGGGTGCTGGTGGTCGACCGCGCCGGGGAGCAGATGGGGCTCGTGGTCGACAGCGTCAGCGAGGTGGTCCGGCTGACGCGCGCGCAGATCGAGGAGGCGCCAGCGGTCGTCGGGGCGAAGCACGCGGAGCTCCTGGCCGGCGTCGGGCGCCACGGCGAGTCGATGTGGGTGCTCCTGGACCTCGGAGCGGTCCTGGCCGGGATCTGAACTTTCCATGAGACACGACAACGCAATCGGCAAGAACATGGTCGGCTTCATGGTCGGCGACACCCACTATGCGGTCGACATCCTGAGGGTGCGCGAGATCGTGAACCCGCTCTGTGTCGTATCGGTCCCGCACTGTCCGACGTACGTCGTCGGCGTCGCCGACCACCGGGGCCAGACGATCCCGGTCGTGGACATGCACAGGAGGTTCGGCCTGCAGCCCGCGCCCGATTCTCGCCGGTCGAAGTGGATCATCGCGGACGCCTCGGGCGTCGACGTAGGGCTCGCCGTGGACTCGGTCACCTCCGTGTTCGGCGTAGCCTCGTCCGATCTGCGTGCTCCGCCGACCCTTGCGATCACCTCCGCGGCGCGCTTCATCGCTGGCGTCGCATCGCACGAAGGCTCGCTGGTCTTCCTCGTCGATCTCGACGCGATCGCGACCGATGAGGACCTCGCGGCGCCTCTGGTCGCGGCGCTGCCGAGCGGAGGTCGGGAGTGACGGCATCGGAGCTCCTGGCCGCGCTCGCCTCCGGGGACGCGGAGGTGCGCAGGACCGCGACCGCGCGCGCCTCGGAGCTGGTGGAGCCCGAGGTCGTCGAGATCCTCCTCCGGGCGCTCGGAGACGAGGACTGGCGCGTCCGGAAGGAGGCCGCCCGCGTCGCGGCCGGTCAAGTGAGGCTCAGGGCCGAGCTCGTCGGGGCGATCGTCTGCGCCCTCGAGACGGAGGGGAACGTCGGCCTGCGGAACTCGGCCGTGGAGTCGCTCGTCGGGATCGGTCCGGACGCGGTCCAGCCGCTCGTCGCCAGGCTGGGGTCGATGTCTGCGTCCGCGCAGAAGTTCGCGATCGAGGCGCTCGGAGACATCCGCGACCCGAGGGGCCTGCCGGCGCTGCTCGAGTTCAGCCAGAGCGAGGAGCCGAACCTGCGCGCGGCGGCGGTCGAGTCCCTCGGCCGGGTCGGTGGCGCCGAGGCAGTCCGCGCGCTCCAGTCCATCGTCCTTCGCGAGAACCGCGACCCCTTCCTGAGACTGGCCGCGCTCGAGGCATGCAACCGCGCCAGCGCGCGCTTGCCGGTCTCGCTCCTCGTGCCGCTCCTCTCCGACCGGATCCTGCGCCGAGCGGCGATCGAGGCCCTCGGCAGGACGGTCGACCCGGGGGCCGTTCATCCTCTCTTCGTGGCGCTGCGCGACCACGTGCGCGGGATCGCGGCGGCGAGCGCGATCTCGCTCGGCGAGCTGGCCCGGCACTCGGAGCTGCGGGGCGCGATCGCCTCCGAGGCCGGGGCGCTCGGCCCGGCAGAGCTCGGTCTGTTCGCGGACCTCCTCAGGTCGGGCAGCGCCGCCGAGCGAGTGGCGGCGACGCGGCTCCTCGACCTCACCGGGCAGCCCAGCGCGACCGCGCTGCTCGCGGAGGCGGCTGCCGAGGACGACCTCGCGGGTCTCGTGGACGAGGCGCTCAGGCGACGAGGGCCAGCGGCCGCCGCGGACCTCGTCGCCGCCACCCGAACCGTGCCGGAGCGCGCGCTCTCGACGCTGCTCCCGATCGCGGCCGAGCTCGCGCGGATCGCAGGGCACGAGGTCGTGAAATCGGCGTCGGCGCGCCTGTCCGAGCTCCTCGGCTCCGATGACGATCTGGTGGCAGCGGCCGCCGCGCAAGGGCTGGGGATCCTCGACTGCGCGGATGCGATCGGCCTGCTCGTGGAGCGGGTGCAGCGGGGGAGCGCGCGGACGGCGCGAGCGGCTGGGCTCGCTCTCGCGGCGCTGGGCGGCCGCAACGCGACGCTCGTACAGGGCAGGATCGCCTCGATCGCCCTCGAGGCGCCGGGCGGTGCGCTCCTGTGCGGAGTCCTGGGCGCCGTCGGCACCGAGGCCGACGTCCCGCGACTTCAGGCAGCGCTCGGCTCCGCGGACTCGAACCTGCGACGCGCGGCCGTCGAGGCGCTCGCGCGCGTGGGCGGTGAGGGCGCCCGCGAGGCGGTGATCTTCGCGCTGGCCGACGAGCGGCCGGAGGTCCAGGCGGCGGCGGCGAGAGCCCTGGGTGCCCTCGGCGGCGCGCGGGCGCTGGAGTCGCTCGTCTCGACGCTGGGCAGCGCGGAGCCCATGGTCGTCGCCGCTGCAGCCCGGGCCCTCGTCGAGATTGGCGATCAGGCCGCCGTCCCGGCGCTGAGGAGCCTGGTGGGGTCCGCGTCGGGCGCCGTGGCGATGGCCGGCCTCGAGGCCCTGCGCGGGCTGGGCGATCCTCGGGTCGGAGACCGTGGCGACGACGAGCTCCTGATCGAGGCGCTGGGGCACCCTGATCCGGAGGTCGTCAAGCAGGCGCTCCGCTCGCTCGCGAAGATCTCCGACCCCAGGGGCGCGGTGCGGCTGGCCACCTGCCTCGACCACGCGGCCTGGGACGTCCGCCGGCTCGCGGCCGAGCTCCTCGGGGAGTCCGGCCTGCAGGTCGTGCGGCCGGCCCTGGACCGCCGGCTCGCCTGCGAACGGGACGATCTGGTCCGCGCCGCGATCGAACGTGCGCTGGGAAAGCTCGCGTGAACGTCTCCTTCGCCAGCGCCGAGCCGCGGCTCGAGATCGAGGAGTTCCGGCTGATCCGCGACATCGTGAACCGATCGTCGGGCATCTGCTTCGGCGACGACTCGCAGTACCTCGTCGAGCGGCGGCTGCGCGACAGGGTCGCGGCGCTGGGCCTCGGCAGCTTCGCCGAGTACCACCAGTACCTGCGCTACCACCCCGGCGCGCGGGCGGAGCTCGAGGAGGCGATCGAGGCCCTGACGCTGAACGAGACCTACTTCTTTCGCGAGGACTACCAGCTCCGGGCGTTCAAGAGCGAGATCCTCCCGGAGCTCTTCGAGCGGGCAGGCGGGAGGGCGAGCGGGCTCTGCGTGTGGAGCGCGGGCTGCTCGACGGGCGAGGAGGTCTACACGATCGCGATGCTCATCCTCGAGAGCGGGCTGTTCGAGGGCTGGGACGTCAAGGTCTTCGGCAACGACATCAATCGTCGCGTGCTACAGCACGCGCGCCGCGGGATCTACGGCAAGGGCGCGTTCCGCGTGACGCCCGACTCGTACCGGAGGAGCTTCTTCGTCGAGCGCCCCGATGGAATGCACGTCGCGGACAGGGTCAGGGGGATGTGCCACTTCGGGCACCTGAACCTCGTCGAGGACGACCGGATCGCCCTCATCGGGCGGGTGGACGTGGTCTTCTGCCGGAACGTCCTCATCTACTTCGACAACGAGGCCCGCCGGAAGGTGATCGACCGGTTCTACGAGCGGCTCCTGCCCGGCGGGTACCTGCTCCTCGGACATTCGGAGTCTCTCATCCACCTGTCGACCTCGTTCGAGATCGTCCACCTCGAGAACGATCTCGTGTACCGTCGGCCTCTGGCGCGGCCCCTGGAGAGACCATGAACCCGATCCGCGTCCTCATCGTCGACGATTCGGCGACGAACAGACGGACGATCCAGGAGATCCTCCAGTCCGCCCCCGAGGTCGAGGTCGTGGGCAAGGCCTCGGACGGCGAGGAGGCGCTACGATCGGCGCTGACGCTCAAGCCCGACCTCGTCACGCTGGACCTGCAGATGCCGCGCATGGACGGCTTCACGTTCCTCAGGATCCTGATGAGCCGCCTGCCGCTCCCGGTCATCGTGGTGTCGACCTACAGCGGGAAGGAGAACGTCTTCAAGGCCCTCGAGCTGGGGGCGCTCGACTTCATCGCCAAGCCCGGAAAGGACGACGACCCGGTGGCGCACAGGGAGGAGATCCTGGCCAAGGTCGGGATGGTGCGACACCTGAGCGCGAGGGCGATCAGGGGCCACGAGCCGCCGATCACCGGGTCCGTCACGCTTCCCACGACCACGCGCACACAGCCCGGAACGCCCGCGAAGACGCTCGTGGCGATCGGCGCTTCCACGGGTGGTCCCGCGGCGATCGGCGAGCTCGTCGAGAAGCTGCCGGCGGACCTCGACGCCGCGGTCGTCGTTGCGCAGCACATGCCGGAGAAGTTCACGCGGACCTTCGCGGAGCGGCTCGATCGGCGCAGCGCCTGCGCCGTTCGCGAGGCCACCGATGGCGAGCTGCTCGCCAAGGGGGTCGTCCTCGTCGCCCCTGGGCGCAGGTGCCTCGAGGTGGCCCAGGACGGCGAGGCGCGGCGAGTGCGCGTGGTCGCGCCGGCGCCTGGCGATCGGTACGTCCCCTCGGTGGATCGACTGTTCACGACCGCCGCCGGCGTCTTCGGCCCGGACCTCGTCGCGGTCGTCCTCACCGGAATGGGAGACGACGGCAAGGACGGCGTCCAGGAGGTCGCGGCCCGTGGCGGGAGGGTGATGGCCGAGGCGCCCGAGACGGCGGTCATCTTCGGGATGCCCGGCGCCGCGGTGCGGACGGGCTGCGTGCACAAGGTCGTGCCGCTCGGTCGCATCGCCGAGACCCTCCTGAAAATGGTAAAAGAGCAGAGCTCGTGACGACCGCGAAGCGAAAGAAGCCCAAGGACGTCGACATCGACGGCCAGAGGGAGGAGTTCCTCCAGACGTTCTTCCGGAAGGGCGCCGAGCTCACCCAGGATCTGCTGCGCGAGAACGAGCGGCTGCGCTACCGGGAGGCCGAGCTGTCGTCCGAGGTCGCGTCGTTGAGAAGGCACCTGGATTCGAAGGGGCACCTGGCGGAGCTGCTCGGCAAGCTCGAGGTCCTCGAGGAACAGAGGCGCGATCTGGTCGCCCGGTTCGAGGAGGCGCAGCAGATCTCCCGCAGGTACAACGAGCGCTACGCCCAGATCGAGCGCGAGCTCGCCGAGATCGCGAGCCTGTACGTGGCGAGCCACCAGCTCCACTCGACGCTCGACGTGCGCAACGTGGTGCGGCACATAAGGGAGCTGCTCCACCAGCTCGTGGGCGCGAAGGCCTTCGCGGTCTACCTCGCCGACGCGCATACGCGCGAGCTCGGCGTGATCATCAGCGCCGGGATCGACCGCGCGAGCCTGCCCTCCATCGCGGCCGGCGCCGGTCCGATCGGCAAGGCCTTCGCCACCGGCGAGACCTACGTCGCCGAGTCGATGGTGGGCCCGGTGGGCCCCGAGGCGCCGCTCGCGTGCGTTCCGCTGCGCGTCGACGAGCGGGTGGTCGGAGCGATCGCGGTCTTCGAGCTATTGCCTCAGAAGGGCCGGTTCGAGCCGGTCGACTTCGAGCTGTTCAAGCTGCTCGGCGCCCACGCCGCGACCGCGCTGGTCGGCGCCCGGCTCTACTCGCGCCTGGCCGGCAAGGCCTTGACGCTTGACGAGTACCTGGACCTCGTGTGAACGGACATGGCCGAGTACACCTGCCTGGTCGTCGAAGACTCACCCATGATGAGACAGCTCCTCGTCTTCGCGCTCAATCGCCTCAAGTGCGTGCGCGTGGTCGAGGCCGATGACGGCGTCGACGGGCTGCGCAAGCTCGCCGCGACGAAGTTCGACATCGTGATCACCGACATCAACATGCCGATCATGGACGGCCTCAAGCTCGTCAAGAGGATCCGCTCGGACGCCGTCCACAAGGACGTCCCGATCGTGATCATCACGACGGAGGGCGCGGCGGAGGATCGCCAGCGCGCCTTGATGCTCGGCGCGAACGCGTACATCACGAAGCCCATCCAGGCCCCGCACGTCATCTCGAAGGTCAAGGACCTCCTCAAGATCGAGTAGCGGGGATTGGCGGCTCCAATCGTCAAGATCTGCGGCGCGACATCGATCGACGAGGCGCTCGCCATCGTGCGGGCGGGTGCGGACGCGGTCGGGTTGAACTTCTGGTCGGGCTCGCCACGTCGCGTGTCGGTCGAGCTGGCCGCGGAGATCGCGGGCGCGTTGCCCGAGAGCGTATGGACGGTCGGCGTGTTCGTGGATGCGGACCCGATCGAGATCGAGAGGGTCCGCGGCCGCGTGCGGCTGACCGTGGTGCAGCTGCACGGGCACGAGACGGCCGAGGTCTGCGCCCGCCTCGGGCGGGGCGTCTGGAAGGCCGTGCGGCGGCTGGACGAGGTCGGGGCGTACGGGTGCGATGCCTACGTCCTCGACGCCGCCTCGGGCGAGGCGCCAGGGGGCACGGGCATCCGCGTGGACCCGGAGCTCGCGGTCCAGGCCGCCCTGCGCGCGCGGGTAGTCCTCGCCGGCGGGCTCACGCCCGAGAACGTCGGCGACGCGGTGCGGCTCGTGCGGCCGTGGGGCGTCGACGTGGCGAGCGGCGTGGAGGCGCGACCGGGCGTGAAGGATCCGGGCAAGGTCGAGGCGTTCGTTCGAGCGGCCAAGGGTGCGGCGTGAGCGCGCCGGCGGGCTACTTCGGGCAGTACGGCGGTCGCTTCGTGGCGGAGACGCTCGTTCCCGGGCTCGAGGCGCTCGAGCGAGCGTGGGCCGAGGCGAAGGGCGATCCGGCCTTCGCGGCGGAGCTCGACGCGCTGCTCTTCTCGTACGCGGGCCGGCCGACGCCGCTGACGGCGGCGCCCAGGCTCTCCGACGAGGTAGGAGCGACGGTCCTCTTCAAGCGCGAGGACCTGTGCCACACCGGGGCGCACAAGATCACGAACGCGCTCGGGCAGGCGCTTCTCGCGCGGCGCATGGGCAAGACGCGGATCATCGCGGAGACGGGCGCCGGCCAGCACGGCGTCGCGACGGCCACGGCCTCGGCGCTCTTCGGGATCGCGTGCGAGATCTACATGGGCGCGCTCGACACGGTCCGGCAGGCCCCGAACGTCGAGCGCATGAGGATGCTCGGCGCCAAGGTGCATCCGGTCGAGAGCGGATCGCGGACGCTGAAGGACGCGATGAACGAGGCGCTCCGGGACTGGGTCACCAACGTGCGGACGACCCACTACCTGGTCGGCAGCGCGGCGGGGCCGCACCCTTACCCGAGCCTCGTGGCCGATCTCGTCTCGGTGATCGGCCGGGAGGCGAGGGCGCAGTTCCTGGGGCTCCTGGGCAGGCTCCCCGACGCCGTGGTGGCGTGCGTCGGCGGCGGATCGAACGCCATCGGCGTCTTCCGCGGTTTTCTGGGCGACCCGGGGGTCGCCCTGTTCGGCGTCGAGGCCGCGGGTGAGGGGATCGGCAGCGGGCGGCACAGCGCGACCTTGACGGCCGGGCGAGTGGGCGTGCTTCACGGCGCGAAGAGCTACGTCCTCGCCGATGGCGACGGTCAGATCCTCGAGGCTCATTCGATCGCGGCGGGGCTCGACTACCCGGGTGTCGGTCCCGAGCACGCCGCGCTCAAGGACTCGGGAAGGACGACGGTGCTCTCGGCCACCGACGAGGAGGCCATCGAGGGCTTCCGGCTCCTGGCGCGCACGGAGGGGATCCTCTGCGCGCTCGAGACCGCGCACGCGGTGGGCAAGCTCCGCGAGGTCGTCGGGAGGCTCGGGGCAGGGCGGCTCGTGATCGTCAACCTGTCGGGACGCGGCGACAAGGACATGGGCACGCTATCGAGGATCATCCCGTGACGCGGATCGGACGCGCCCTCGCCGAAAGGCGCGCGAATGGCGAGCGTGCGCTAGTGATCTACCTGACGGCCGGCGACCCAAGCCTCGAGACGAGCCGCACGCTGGTCCTCGCCGCGGTCCGCGCCGGGGCGGACATCATCGAGCTGGGCGTGCCGTTCAGCGATCCGTCGGCCGACGGCCCGGTCCTGCAGGCCGCGTCCCAGCGCGCGCTCGAGGGCGGGACGACGATCGCGAGGGTCTTCGGCCTCGTGCGCGAGCTGCGCGCCGAGACCGACGTGGCGATACTCCTGTTCGGCTACTACAACCCGATCTTCGTCCACGGCGAGGACGCGTTCGCGCGAGAGGCGGCCGGCGCGGGCGCCGACGGCCTCCTCGTGGTCGACCTGCCGCCGGAGGAGGCGGGCCCGCTCCGCGCCGCCTGCGACTCGAGCGGGCTCGACCTCGTTCCTCTCCTCGCCCCGACCTCGACGGACGCCCGGATCGACCGCGCCGTCTCGATCGCCTCGGGCTTCGTCTACTTCGTCAGCATCACGGGCGTGACCGGCGCCGCGCTCGCCGATCTGGGCGGGATCGAGGCTGCCGTTGCGCACCTGCGCGCCCGCGCCGGCGGGCTGCCGATCGCCGTGGGCTTCGGCATCGCCACGCCCGAGGACGCGGCCCGCATCGCCAGGATCGCCGACGCGGTCGTCGTCGGCAGCGCCGCGGTCCGCACGGCGGCTTCGGGACCGGAGGCGCTCGCGGCGTACGTGGCGAGCCTCGCGCAGGCTTGCCGCAACCCGGGCTGGAGGCGTGGCGGATGACCGCTGACGCCCCGGCCCTCGGCGGCGCTCGAAACAAAACCCGCATATGTACCAGCACGGCGGGACGGGGGCAAGGGCTATGGGGGGGAAGGGGCCGAGGTCAAGAGGGTCCTTCGTGTCTTCGCGTCTTCCTGTCGATTCCTCCGGGCGAGCGTGGAAGCGCGCCGAGTGCGGTTCGTCGACGGGAAAACCGTGGCCGCTGCAACCACGAAGATGATAGGGAAGAACGCTACGTCCCGGACGTACCAGGGGAGGCTTGGAGGCCCACCGAATGTTCGAAATCCCTAGATCGTGTCTGTGGTTGGTCCTGGTCGCGGCGCTCGCGGGCTGTGGCGGCGGAGGCGGAGGAGGAGGCGACGACGACGACGACGTCGGAGGCGACGGCGACGCCGACGCCGACGCCGACGGCGACGGCGACGCGGATTCGGACACGGACTCCGACTCGGACACCGACGCCGACACGGACGCGGACGGCGACATCGACGTGGATGCCGACGGCGACGGGGACGGCGACGGGGACGGGGACGGGGACGGCGACTGGGATGGGGACGGCGACGGGGACGGCGACGGCGACGGCGGCGGGGACGGCGACGGCGACGGGGACGGCGACGGCGACGGCGACGCGGACAACGTCTGCGGCGACGGCGAGCCGGGCGGACCCGACGAGGAGTGCGACGACGGCAACGAGGTCGAGACCGACGACTGCCTGAGCACCTGCGAGGAGGCGGGCTGCGGTGACGGCTTCGTCTGGCAGGGGATGGAGGCCTGCGACGACGGCAACGACGAGAACACGGACGGGTGCCTCGACGACTGCACCTTCGCCTTCTGCGGCGACGACCACGTCCAGGAAGGCGAGGAGGAGTGCGACCCGACCGCCGGTGACCCGGGATCATGTACCGACCTCGGCTGGAGCGGCGGTGACCTGTCATGCAACGACGACTGCACCCTCGATCGCTCCGACTGCCACTCCATCCTTCAGAGCGCCCCGGGCCTCGACATCCCGGACGACGACGCCGACGGCACCTACGATGGTCTCTACTTCCCGTCGGACTGCGAGGTCTACGACGTCTCGGTGGATTTGGTCGTGCGCCACCAGTCGATCGGCGATCTCGTGGTCCGGCTCCAGAGCCCCGAGGGAACGATCGTCAACCTGCACAACCGCTCCGGCTCCGACTCGGACGACATCGTCGGGAACTATCCGACGAACTTCACGCCGGACGGCGACCTCGACGACTTCGATGGTGAGGCCGCGCAGGGCGACTGGTTCCTGCTCGTGTCGGACAACGACGAGGGCTTCTCGGGCATCCTCGAGTCGTGGACGCTCAACGTCACCTGCCTGTCCCGCGCGATCGATGACGTGGATCACGCGATCCCCGACAATGGCGCCGTCGCGCCGTCCGTCCAGAACGCCGGCTCCTGCACGATGGAGACCGTCAACGTGGTCTGGATAGAGATGAACCACACCTACGTGGGCGACCTGCGCATCCAGCTGACCCACGTCGACACGGACACCACGATCACGCTGCTCGACCGGCCAGAGGGCGGCGACAGCCGAGACGATGTCAATGGTGTCTACGGCTTCGCGGACGGGTACCCGGCATTCCCGGACGACGACGGAAACGCCGAGAGCGTGGTGCCTCCGGGGATCTACGCGCCAGCCGGCCTTCCTCTGTCGTCCTTCTCAGGACATGACTCTGCGGGCGAATGGCGACTCTCCGTCAGTGACAGCTTCGCCGGGGACACTGGCGCGGTCACCTACTGGGAGGTGATCGGCATCTGCGTCGATTCGTGGTTGCGCGAACCTGGCGTGCCGGAGCCCATCCCCGACATGGCGACGATCTGGGATCTGATACCCGCCTATGGCGACTGCACGATTCGCGACCTCTCCGTGGACGTCGACATCAGCCACTCGTACATCGGCGACCTCGTCGTCGACCTCGTGCACTCCGGGACGGCCGTGACGCTGCATGACCGGACCGGCGGCAGCAACGACGACATCGTCGGCAACTACCCGGACTCCCTCGTCCCGGCCGAGAGCCTCTCCGCATTCGACGGGCTCGCAGCCGAAGGCAGGTGGTACCTGGTCGTGACCGACGCGGACGAGGCCATCGACGGCACCCTGAACGGCTGGAACCTCCACGTCTGGTGCGAATAGCCCCTCGATTCGGTAGGCTCTGGCGAACCGCCGGTGTGGCGCCACCGATCGCCAGCGCCTGAAGGACATATTCGCGGGGGATCCGCTCGGCACGCGAAGTGCTTCGGCACGGCTTCGATGATCGCGAGCGAATCGGCGGCGGCAGCCGTCCTGTCCGAAGTAGAGTCCTGCCCCGGGATGTCCGAGCACGAACCTCCGCTACCCGAGTCGGCCGAGCCAGCGCGGGTCGCAGCCCAGGTGAGCTCTGCCGACTGGGAGGGGCGCGCTCGCGAGCTCTTCGGCATTCCGTCGCTCCGGCCGTGGCAGCGCGCGGCGGTCGAGGCTCTCCTCTGCGGCCCGGGCAGGGTCCTCGCGGTCGCCCCGACGGGCGGCGGCAAGTCGCTCTGCTACCAGTTCCCGGCGACGGAGCTCGGCGGGACGACGGTCGTCATCTCGCCGCTCATCGCGCTGATGGAGGACCAGGTTCGCGCGCTGACCGCCCGCGGTATCGCGGCGACGTTCCTGGCCTCGACGCTCGACTTCGCGGAGCTCAGGGCGCGCGAGCACGCGCTTGGGTCCGGGGGGGTCCGCCTCCTGTACGTCGCGCCCGAGCGGCTCGCCTCCGAGCGGCTCGTCTCCATCATCGAGCGAATCCGGCCGCCGCTCCTGGCCGTGGACGAGGCGCACTGCATCTCGCAGTGGGGGCACGACTTCCGGCCCGAGTACCTGCGGATCGGCGAGACGCTCGAGAGGCTGCGCCCGCCGCGCGTGATCGCCTGCACGGCGACGGCGACACCGGCCGTCCGCGCGGAGATCCTCGAGCGGCTGCGGCTGGGGTCCGGGACGGCGGTGCTGGTCCACGGCTTCGCGCGGCCCAACCTGCACCTCGCCGCGGTCGAGGTCGATGGATCCGGCCGGCGGCGGACTCTCGTCGCGTCGGAGCTGAAGACGGCGCTCGGCACACCCGATCGCCCGAAGGGCGCCGCCATCGTCTACGCGGCCACGCGCCGCGCCGCGGAGGAGCTGAACCGCTTCGTCTCGGAGCATGGCTGGCAGTCGGCCGCGTACCATGCCGGCATCGATCCAGAGACGAGGGCGGACGTGGGCGCTCGCTTCGCGGCCCGGGAGCTGGACGTGGTGGTCGCCACGAACGCCTTCGGGATGGGCATCGACCGCCCGGACATCCGAGCGGTGATCCACGCCCACGCACCCGGGTCGATCGAGGCCTACTACCAGGAGGTCGGCCGCGCGGGACGCGACGGCGAGCCGGCCAAGGGGCTCCTGCTCTCGTCGCTGGCCGACATCGGCGTCAGACGCAGGCTGATCGAGCGCGGCACCGACGGCGAGCCCGCGGATCCGGCGCAGGTGGAGCGCCAGTGGCGGCTCTTCCGCGAGCTCCTGAGCTACGTCGAGGCGGGTAGCTGCCGGCACGACTTCATCCTGCGCTACTTCGGCGACGAGCAGGAGATGCTAGGAGGCTGCGGACACTGCGACATCTGCCTCCGCCTGGGAGGCGCAGCCGACGAGCCCGGCGCCCGTGCGGTCTGCCCCGGGGACGTCGAGGTCGTGCGCAAGGCGCTCTCCGGAGTCGCCCGGAACCGCGGCCGCGCGGGGCTGCACGCGGTGGCGGAGATGCTGATCGGGCACGGCTCCGAGCGCCTGAGCCGGATGGGCCTCGACCTCACCAGCACGTTCGGGATCCTCGAGGGCCGCTCGAAGGACTGGACGCTGTCCTTGTTGCGCCGCCTGATCTCCGCCGGCCTCGTCGACGTCACCGCTAGCGAATACCCGGTTCCCTACCTGACCACCCGCGGGCACGCGGTGATGACCGGCGCCGAGCCCGTCCGGGTCCTGGTCCCCGAGGCCGCGAGGCCGCGGCCACGTTCCAGGTCCGAGCGTTCGTCCTCGCCCGTCTCCGCGTCGCCCTCGTCCTCGGCGCCGAAGACGGCACAACCGGTGGACACGGACCTCTTCGACCGGCTGCGCGCCGTCAGGCTCGCCATCGCGCGCGAGCGGGGGATCTCCGCTTTCATCGTCGCGACCGACCGGACCCTCCGCGAGATGGCGGCCACGAGGCCCACGACGATGTCCGCGCTGGCTCAGTTGCACGGAATGGGCCCTTCGCGCCTGGCCGCCCACGGCGAGCGCTTCCTCGCAGTGCTTCTCGCCGAGAAGTGAGAGCCCGGCTCATCGTCGCGTCGCTCGCCTCGAGCGGGTATGCTGCGGGTGTGCGAGCGCCACGAGCCCTCCTTCTCTGTTCGGCTGTTGCCGTGTCGATCGCGGGCTGCGAATGCGGCGGCGATGACGACGCCGAGGTCGATTCCGGCGCCGGATCGGATTCGGGAGTGGATCCGGGCCGCGACGCCTCGGCGCGATCGGACGCCGGCGACCGTGACTCGGCGATCCCTGACGGGCCGACCATCACCGTGAACCCGACCGAGGTTGACGACATCCTCTACAACCCGGGGATGGGGTTCGCGGACTTCCACTTCGGCTGGGGCAATCCGCCGCCCGCGAACGAGCATCCGCCCTCGACCGTCGCCTACTTCCGGTGGACGTGGGCCGAGGTCGAGCCGGCGCAGGGCGCCTACGACTTCGACATGGTGGACGCGGTGATCGAGGAGGCCAGGACCAAGGGGGAGACCCTGGCGTTCCGGATGATGACCGTCTTCGCGTCGTCCACGCCGCAGTGGCTCCTGGACCTCGGCGTGGCAAGCGTCGCGGTCGACGACGGCACGTTCCCCGACCACAACGACCCGCAGTTCCTCGAGCATCACGAGCGGCTCCTCGCCGCCTTCGGCGAGCGGTACGACGGGTCGCCCGACATCGACCACGTCGACATCGGCACCGTCGGCTGCTGGGCAGAGTGGAACACCGCCTGCTGCTCCGGAGTGGAGGCGACCTGCGAGGCTTACTACCCGACCGAGGAGAACCAGACGACGATCATCGACTGGTACTTCGAGCACTTCCCGGGGACGCCGCTGGTCATGCTCGTGGGCGGCCCGGTCGAGTACGCCGTCTCGCGGGGCGCAGGCTGGCGGGGCGACTGCTTCGGGGACTACGGCATGTTCGGCGCGGGCTGGAACCACATGGACGACCTCTACGAGCCGACTGCGCAGGATCCCGTGTCCGGCGCCGCCTGGCAGACGGCTCCGGTGCAGTTCGAGGTCTGCGGCGTGATGCAGGACTGGCGCGACATGGGCTTCGACATCGACCTCATCCTGCAGAAGGGGCTCGACTGGCACGTGTCGGTCCTCAACGCGAAGTCCTCGCCGGTCCCGGCCGACTGGTGGCCCGCCGTCGACGCCTTCCTCGCTCGGATGGGCTATCGGTTCGTGCTGGAGGAGATGACCCACACGGCCACGGCCGGTCCCGGTGAGTCGCTCCTCTTGTCCTCGCGCTGGGCGAACCGCGGCGTCGCGCCCATCTACCATCCCTGGCCGCTCGCCTATCGCCTGAGAAGCGCGTCCGACGAGGTCGTCGCACAGTGGGCGAGCCCGGCGGACCTCGAGGGCTGGCTGCCCGGCAGCCACGAGGTCCAGGACGTAGTGGACCTACCGGGCGACGTCCCCACCGGAACGTACTCCCTCGATCTCGGCATCCTGAGCGAAGACGGATCGCGAGCGAACGTCCAGCTCGCCATCGAGGGCATTCGAGGCGATGGCTGGTACGCGATCTCGCAGGTGAGCATCGCGACCGAGTAGGATCGTCCGGGCGGCATGGCCAGGATCCTCTACTGCAGCACGTTCCTCGCGTGACGCCGATCATCCCTTCGGCTGCGCGCAGCGCGCCAGCGCGCGCGCGATCGCGTCTCGAAGGACTGGATCGTGCACCGCCTCGAGCCGCTTCGTGACGGCCGGATCGAGCTCGCGCGGAGGTGGCGCGGGCTCGGCGACCCGGCGCTCGCGGCGATCGTGCGCGTGGACCCTGCCGACCCGGAAGCGCAGCTCGGCGACGAGCCGTTCGCCGAGCGCCGCCTCGAGGCCCGCGAGGATCCGCTCCTGCAACATCATGAGCTCGTTGACCCACACGGAGTTCTTCGTGACCACCGTGAGGACGCCGCGCCTCAGCGAATCGGGCCGCGTGACCCTCGCGATCGCGGGGCCGACGGTCGACTGCCAGGCGGGGTGGACCTCGGGGGGAACGCCGTGCCCGGGTCCCGAGACCGCGCGCACGACCTCGTGAACGTCGCGCGAGATCCCCTGGAGCTGACCTTTCCGTCGCATCGTCGAGCACCAGACAGTACCATTGCGTCTCGTCTCGCGGCCTGGAATCCTCGGCTCGTGGCTCGTCCGCGCGTCCTCGTCGTCGCCGGTGAAGCATCGGCCGATCGCTACGCGGCTCGCATGCTCCGCGCGCTCGACGCCGAGGTTGCCTCCGACGCCTTCGGGATGGGCGGAGCGGAGCTCGAGGCTGCCGGGATGGACCTCTTGGCCGATCTGAGACGAACCAGCGCGATGGGGACGACCGAGGTCCTGCCTCGGCTGCCGAGGATCGTCGGCGCGTTCGCGACGCTCTGCCGGGCGATCGCGGCGCGGCCGCCGGACCTGGCCGTGCTCGTCGACCTTCCGGACTTCAACCTCCCGCTCGCCAGGCGTCTTGCCGCACGCCGGATCCCGGTCCTCTACTACGTCGGGCCACAGGTCTGGGCCTGGCGAGCCGGCAGGCTTCGAGAGATGGCGCGCACGGTGACCCGGGCCGCGCTCGTCTTTCCCTTCGAGCCGCCGCTCTACGCGAAGGCCGGGATCGCCGCGGAGTTCGTGGGTCATCCGATCCTCGACGACCCTGCGCCCTCGAGGGACGAGGCGCGCCGGGATCTCGCGCTCGAGGAGGGCTCGCGAGTAGTGGCGCTGCTTCCGGGGAGCCGACCCGCCGAGATCCGGCACCACCTTCCGGCTCTCGTCGGTGCGGCGCGTCATCTCTCCCATGCGTTCGGCAGGCTGGTCTTCCTCGTGCCGGTCGCGCCGTCGATGTCCGCGCCGGCCGTGCGCTCCGTGATCGAGGATGCTCCCGTCGACGTTCGGGCCGCGCAGATCCCGGCCAGGACCGTCCTCGCCGCCGCCGATCTGGCGCTCGTGGCCACCGGGACGGCGACCCTCGAAGCAGCGCGCTCCGGAACGCCCTCAGTGTTCTTCCACCGCGCGTCGGTCGCGACATGGGCCGTGGGGCGCACCCTGGTCTCGGTCCAGCATCTCTCCATGCCGAACATCCTGCTCGGACGCCGCGCCATCCCGGAGCTCTGGCAGTGGGAGCTGGGTCCCGCTCGCCTCGCGCACGAGGCGGCGGCGATCCTCGGCTGTCCCGCCGCGCGAGAGCAGCAAAGACAGGCGATGGCGGACGCGGTCGCACGGCTCGGAAGCCCCGGCGCGGCGGCTCGCGTGAGCGCGATGGCCGCCGAGCTCCTGTCGTGAGACCCGTCCACTGGATCGCCGCGGCGGCGGCGCTGCACCACGCAATCGTGGGCTCCACCTTCGGACCGGGAGACGCCGAGGCGCTCTACATCGTTTACTCCCGGCACTTGCAGGGCGGATACCTCGAGCATCCGCCGCTCGTGGCTCTGGTGATCCGTACCTCGACCGCGTTGTTCGGCGGCTCGATCTTCGCGGCCAGGCTGCCCGCCGCGGTCCTGTTCGGCGCGACCATCCTCTTGGCGGACCGGCTTGCCCGAGCGCTCGGCGGCAGCCCGCGCGCAGGTCTCATCGCGGCGGCGTCGCTCCTCTGCATCCCGATGTTCGCGGCCGGCAGCCTCGCGATCACTCCGGACGCCGTGGCCGCGCCTCTCGTCCTCGGGTCCCTCTGGGCGACCGCGCGCGCGGTGGACCGACCCGGAGTCGCTGCTGCCGCGCTGGCCGGGGCTGTCGTGGGGCTGGCCTTCCTCGCCAAGTACACCTCCCTCTTCCTGGTGCCCGGCCTGATCGTGCTTGCCCTTCGCCGTGGCGCCTCGCCGCTCCGCCTCGCGGTCGCCGCGCTCGCCGCGCTGGCCGTCGCCTCTCCCGTGGTCCTCTGGAACGCTGCGAGCGGATGGCCGTCGCTCTGGCACCGGCTCGTCTGGTCCCAGGCGGACGCCGGCCCGTCGCTTCGCAACCTCGGCGCGCTGGTCGGCGGCCAGCTCCTCTACGTCGGTCCGCCGATGCTCGTCGCGCTCGGTCGCGCGGTCGTCTCCTCCCGCACGTCCGGCTCCGACGGCTGGCGCCTGCCGGCGCAGGGTGCCCTCGCCGGTGCGGTGGCGATCTGCCTGGTGAGCCGCGTCGCGGAGCCGCACTGGACGGCTACCGCCATTCTCCCGCTCGCGATCGGGCTGGGCATCGCCTCGGACACCCCGGGCTTCCTCGGCCGCGGTCTGGCGCGGGCGGCGGTGATCTGGAGCGCCGGGGCGCTCGTCGTCCTGCACCTCTACGTGCTGACGCCGCTCGCTCCTCTGTCCCTTCCAGCGGGTGCGTACGATCCGAAGGTCGACATCGCCAACGAGCTACATGGGTGGCCGGCCGTCGCCCGCGCCGTCCGCCGCGCCCGCAGGCCTGGCGACCTCGTCGCGGCGGGGCACTACACGATGTGCGCGCAGCTCGAGGTGTCCCTCGGCGACCCCAACGTCCGGTGCATGACCGGCGAGGTCGACGACTGGGACCTCTGGGGTCGGGGCCGCCTTCCGGATCGGGCCCCCACGATCTTCGTCAGCGACGAGCGCTATCCGACCGTGCCGCGTGGCGCTCGGCTGGTGGACGTCGTGCGAGTGCGGCGCGGCGGGCGCGAGGTGCGCGCTTTCCGGTTGTGGAGACTCTGAGCGCGACCATCCCCGGGAGGCTATGATGCGCCGCAATGGGCAGGGTGCTCATCGTGACGCCGACCTACAACGAGCGGGAGAACCTGCCCGGCTTCTGCGACCTCGTTCGCGCGTCGATGCCCGACGCCCACGTGCTGGTCGTCGACGACGCGAGCCCTGACGGCACGGGGGAGCTCGCGGACGACCTGCACCGCCAGCACCCGGACCGTGTGAGCGTCCTGCACCGCGGGGCGAAGCTCGGGCTGGGCTCGGCCTACCTCGCCGCCTTTCGCAAGGCGCTGTCGGACGGCTGGGACGTCGTCGTGCAGATGGACGCGGACCTCTCGCACGATCCCTCCGCCGTCCCGGCGCTCCTCGCGGCGATCGAGGACGGAGCCGACGTGGCCGTGGGCTCCAGGTACGTCAGAGGCGGGGCCATCGAGGGCTGGGGCGCCGGCCGGCACGTCATCTCGCGCGGCGGCTCGCTCTACAGCCGCGCGATCCTGGCGACGGGCGTCCACGACATGACCAGCGGCTTCAAGGCGATCCGCAGCGAGGTCCTCGCGTCGATCGCGCTCGACTCGATCCGCTCGGAGGGCTACTCGTTCCAGATCGAGCTGACCTACCGCGCCCTGCGCAGAGGCTTTCGCGTGGTCGAGGTCCCCATCGTCTTCGTCGACCGGCGCGCAGGACAATCGAAGCTGTCGGGCCGGGTCTTCGCAGAGGCCGTGGGGATGCCCTGGAAGCTGCGGTTCGATGCCCTGCGGGGCAGGCTCTAGCTGCTAGATCCCCGTATTGATCTCGATCGCGAGGTTCATCGAGACGGCGTTGCCACCGTCGAGGAACCAGACGGCCGGGGCCAGCGGGATCAGGACGAGGTCGGTCTTCTTCCCGATCGCGATCGCAAGACCCATGTCGAGCTTCAGGACTCCCCCATTCTCGGGCGCGTAGCCGAGGGAGAAGCGGAACGGAAGGTTGGTCTTGCCCGTCTTGCCCAGACGCACGCGGCCCTCGATGCCCCCGTGAATCACGAGGGCGAAGCCCGGGTCGTCCGAGTAGTAGGCGTACGCCAGGGCGGCGAAGCCGAGGAACTGCGGGCTGAAGGCGAGCTGGAGTCTCAGGCCCGTCAGGTTGTTGAAGAAGTCGCGGTTCATGCCGATGGCCGCCTCGTTCATGGCGCCGATCGACCAGCGAGGGAGCCTCCGCTGCCGGACCCGCACGAGGTTCAGGGTCTCGGTGTCGTCGTCCACGGGCCCCGAATCGGGCGCCAGAGCGCCACCCGAGCTGGGGCTGACTATCGGAGGAGGCGACGCGGCGGGCGGCGAGTTCGACACGATCGGCGGCAGGCCATCACCGGCCGGAGGCGAGGCGCCCACGATCGGGGGCAGACCGTCGTCGTCCGACCCGGTGTAGGTCGGCACCGCCGTCTGGACGAGCCGGTCGAGCAGCGCCAGGACGTCCGCGCCCGCGATCTCGTCCTCGGCATTCCAGCTCTGGTCGCTCGTCGCCGAGACGCCGGTGATCGCCAGGCGGTACCGGCCGATCGACGGGATCGAGATCCTGCCGGCGACGCCGATCTTCGCCCCGACGGCGGCCGCCGCTGCGCGCAGGGACGCGGGGTCCATGCCGGCGGGTGGCGATGCGCCCTCCGCCAGGGCGTACCCCCTCGCATGCACACGGTCCCGCAGCGCGTTCGTCAGGAGCTGGACGACGATCGGGTCGACCCCATCGCCGGCGACCGGGGCGACCAGCGCCGTCGGATCGGCCAGCGCGACCGAGGGACCGCCGAAGATCGCCAGAGCCAAGAGCATTCTGCGCAAGTGAGCCGACTCCTTTTCTGCCGCTGTCCGCGGTTGCTTGCAGGGAGCATACCGGATTTCGATCGCCGCGAGGTGCACTCGCTCGGGGGGATTTGCCGTCGCGACGAGCGGCGTGGTACTTGAGGCCAGTGTTCGATCCGCGCGGGAAGCTGATCGGCGTCCTGCACCTGCCGCCCTTGCCCGGCGCGCCGCGCCCTTGGCCCCCCATGCCCGTGCTGCTCGAGGCGGTCGCCAGGGACGCTCGGCTCCTCGCCGAGGGGGGCATCGACGCGGTTCTGGTCGAGAATTTCGGCGACGCTCCCTTCGAGAAGGGCCCGGTCGCACCCCACACGGTCGCCTGCATGACGGCCTGCGTGCTTGCGGCCCGCCAGGCGTGCGGTCTGCCGGTGGGTGTCAACGTCCTTCGCAACGACGCCGCCGCGGCCCTCGGGATCGCGGTCGCGGCTTCGGCGGAGTTCATCCGCGTCAACGTCCACGTCGGTGTCCGTGTGACCGACCAGGGGCTCATCGAGGGAGCAGCCGATCGGTCGCTCCGCCTCCGTGCGGCCCTCGCCTGGACCGTCGCGATTCTCGCGGACGTGGACGTGAAGCACTCGGGGCCGCTGTCGCCGCGTCCGATCGACGACGAGGCCGTCGAGACCGCCGAGCGCGGCCTGGCCGATGGCCTGATCATCACCGGGCCCTCGACCGGTGCGCCGATGGACCGCGCCGCGGCCCTCGCGGTCAAGCGTCGCGTCCGGTGCCCCGTCCTCGCCGGCAGCGGCGTGACGACCGAGACGGTGGCCGCTACCCTCGGGCTCGTGGATGGCGTGATCGTCGGCAGCGACCTCTGCGCGGGAGGCCAGGCCGGCGCACCGCTCGAGCGGGGCAGGATCGAGGCCTTCGTGCGCGCTGCTCGAGGAGCGTCGTGATCGCCATGCGCTCCACGCTCGTCCTGGCTTCGCTCCTGTCCGTCCTCACGGCTCCGATCGCCGCCCGGTGTCAGCGCGCTCGAGACCAGGGCCCGCCGTTCTCGGTCTTCGGCGGGGAGCTCCTTCGCTCGAGCGAGTCCACGATCGCCGCGGGCTTCGGCTGGCCCGGCCTGTTCGTGCAGTACGACGCCGGGGTATCGCAGCGCTTCGGGATCGGCTTTCGAGGCGACCTGTTCTTCGGCAGCCCGGTGGGGGGCTTCGACACCGGAATGGGCTTCGGGCTGTCGGTCCCGATGCGCCTGCAGCTCATCCGCCTGCGAAGAGTGGGCATCGCACTCAAGCTCGCTCCGCGCTTCTTCGTCGGGCAGCTCGACGTGAACCGCGGCAAGGGCCACCCCGACGACGAGCTCCTGCTCGGCTTCGGCTTCGAGACCGGACCTCTCGTCAGCGTCCACGTCCATCGCCAGATCGACGTCATCGCGGGCCTGACCGTGCCGTTCCTTCTCGCCGTCGACGTGGACGATCGCTTCAGCGAGGTGTGGTTCCCGGTCGTCGCGTTCGGCGGCGCCGAGCTCTCGCTCTCGCGCGACTTCAACCTCTGGTCCACGGTCTCGATCGGACCTGCCATCCACGGCGGCGAGCTCGCCACCAAGGCGGAGGCGTACTTCTGGTTCATGTTCGGCTTCGAGTACCGGATCTAGCCGCTACCGGAAGTGCAGGGAGAACGGCATCACCGCGAGCATCTGCTCGCGCTCGAGGAGCTCGACGGTCGCCGCCGCGCGGCGCAGCGGTAGAGGGACCGGCAGTGAGCCGATCCATGCCCGCGCCGCCGGGTCGCCGCCCACGAGCCGCTGCAAGAGGCCCGTGGGCTGTGGAAGGACCTCGATCGGACAGCTCGCGGGTAGCTTCCCGAGCCGCCGAGCGAGCGCCATGGCGTCCTCCAGCCCTCCGAGTCGATCGACGAGTCCTAGACCGAGCGCGCGCCGGCCGGTCCAGACCCGCCCCTCGGCCACCTCGCGCACCCTCGCCTCGGTCGGGATTCGCGGGCCGCGACCCGCTGCCACGCGCCTGAGGAAGAGCGAGTAGACGGACGACGTGATCCCCTCGAGGGCGCGCCGCTCGTCCGGCGTCCATCGCCGGAATGGCGACCCCAGGTCGGCCATGGCGCCGCGGCTAATGGACTCCACGTGCACGCCGAGCCGATCCGCCAGGCCCTTGGCGACGATCTTCGCCGAGATGACTCCGATCGAGCCCGTGACCGTGGACGGCTGGGCCACGATCTTCGTCGCGCCCGCCGCGACGTAGTAGCCTCCGCTCGCCGCGGTGTCGGACATCGAGGCGACGATCGGTTTGTTCCTGCGGACGCGATCGACGGCGCGCCAGATGAGGTCCGACGCTGGCGCCGACCCGCCCGGGCTGTCGATCCGCAGGACCACGGCCTTCGTCGCCGCGTCGCGTCGAGCGCGATCGAGAGCCTTCGTGAGCGCGCGGGCGCTCGCCGCTTCGTCGGCGAACAGGCCAGCCTCATCGTCACCCGAGGTGATCACACCCGTGACGTAGACGACCGCGAGGTGCGGCTCCTTCGGCGACGGCGGGCTCGGCTCGCCCGCCAGCGAACGGACGAGCTTGGAGACGTCGTCGGCGCCGGCGTCCCTGCGCTCGCGCCCCCAGTTCTTCGCGATCTTCCCGCGGAGCTCCTTTCGCGCGAGGTACCGCAGCGCGTCGGGGAACCGGACCGAGTCGACGAGCCCCGCGGCGCGCGCTCCCTCGGGATCGAACAGGCCCCGGTCGAGCAGGCCGCGGACCGTCGCCTCGGGGAGCCGGCGGCCGCGCGCCACGCCATCGACGAGGACGGCGAAGGTGTCGTCCATCAGCGCGCCCAGCGACTCCCGCATCTGGGGGGACATCTCGTCCCGCGTCAGCGGCTCGAACGCGTCCTTGTAGGCGCCGGCCCGCACGACGTCCGCCTCCACGCCCAGCGAGCCCAGAGCCGACCGGAGGAAGACGACGTCCGCGGCGACGCCGGTCAGCTCCACGCCGCCGCCCGGAGTCACCGAGACGTGGTCGCAAGCGCCGGCCGCGAGGAGCATCTCGATGTTCGACGCGGTGTCGATCCCGCAGTAGACCTTGCGGCCCGAGCGGCGCACTGAACCGAACGCCGCCACGAGATCCTCGACCTTCGTGAGCCCGGTCTCGAGATCGCCGATGAAGACGACGAGGCCGATCACGTCGGCGTCGCGACGGACCTCCTCCAGCATGGCGAGACGCTGTCTCAACGAAGAGCGTCGACTGAAGGGCTCGCCCTCGGACTCCTCGAGGCTGCCGCGAAGGTCGACCTCGACGATCTGTCGCTCGCCATGCGGGTTCGGCTCGAGGTCTCGCGCCGCAGGCGCGGACGGGCCGCAGCCCGCCGAAGCGGCCACGAGCGACGCGACGAGAGCTAGTGCGGCGCGGCGCAGGTTCGGCCAGGCGTTGGGCCGAGGCGAAAGGCGGAGAGGACGCCGGACAACAGGCAACAGGCAACAGGCAACAGGCGGCGAACTCGCGCGCAACGAGCTCGCGCGCGAAAACGAAGCGGTCCTTCCCGGGCAGCCACGGCGCACTTTCGGAACAGAGCCTGGTTGGACGGCTTCAAGCGCCGAGGACCGCACTCC